>JAHECQ010000114.1:0-8647 GCA_024641625.1 Acidimicrobiales bacterium
GCCCGAGCTCGGTCAGGCCCATGAGGACTCGATCGACGGTCACGACGACCACGGTCACGACGACCACGGTCACGACGACCACGGTCACGACGACCACGGTCACGACGACCACGGTCACGACGACCACGGAGGCCACCATTGATGGACGTTCTGGTCTTCTTGGTCGCAGCGGCCATCGTGCTGGGTGGCGCGGTAGGAGTGGTCCTCCAGTCGAACCCTGTTCACGCTGCACTTTCCCTCATTGCCAGCTTCTTCGGCGTCGCAGTCCTCTTCGTTCTTCAAGCGGCCCATTTCCTGGCCTTGGTCCAGGTGGTGGTCTATGCCGGGGCGATCGTGGTTCTGTTCTTGTTCGTCATCATGTTGCTCGGCGTCGATCGAGTCGAGAACGTGAAGGCCGAGCCCATCGTGTACCAGCGTCCCGCTGCCCTGTTGGGTGCAGGGGCGTTGCTGGCGTTGATCCTCGGCGGCTTGTTCCTCTCGGGTCCTGGGGGCGACGAGGGCGCGGTCGCGGTGACGGGCCAACGTCAGGCGATGGTGCCACTGGTGCTTGCCGACGACACCGACCAGATCTCCAGCCGCGACAGCAGCAACATCGTGCAGCTCGGTCACGATCTGCTGACGCGCAACGTGCTGGCGTTCGAGGCCACGGCCCTATTGCTCACCATTGCCACAGTGGGTGCGGTCGTGCTCGTTCGCAACGAAGGCGCCGAGGACCTCGTGGTCGACGAGCCGGGCACGAGTATCGAGTGAGCCGGCACCGAGTGAGCAGACGAGGCACGACATGGAAGTAACCGAATCCTGGTACCTGGTCCTGAGCGCGATGCTGTTCTGTATCGGCTCGTTCGGTCTGCTGGTTCGCCGCAACCCTCTCGTCATGTTCATGTGCATCGAGCTCATGCTCAACGCCGTCAACCTCACCTTCGTGGCCTTCTCCAACGCCTTGGGTGACCTCGCCGGACAGACGGCGGTCTTCTTCGTGCTGGTCGTGGCGGCTGCTGAGGTGGTCGTCGGCTTGTCGATCGTTGTGGCCCTCCTGCGTCGTCGTCCCACGGCGTCAGCCGACGATTTCGCGACGTTGAAGGGATAAGGCATGCTCGAACTCGCCTGGCTCATCCCGGCACTGCCCCTCGCCGGATTCCTTGTGCTCGTGGTGCTCGGTCGTCGACTCGGTGAACCGCTCGCCGGTTGGCTGGCCACCGGTGCCATCGGCGCGAGCTTCCTCGTCACCCTCGCCGTGTTCGTGGGACTGGTCGGCGAGCCCGAGGGCGAGCGTTACTTCCTGCAGGAGATCTTCACCTGGGTACCGGCCGGAACCTTCAGCGTCGATGTCGGGTTCCTGGTCGATCCCCTCTCGATCACCATGTGCCTCTTCGTCACCGGCGTGGGTGCCCTCATCCACCTCTACTCGGTGGGGTACATGCACGGCGATGCCAACTTCTCGAAGTTCTTCGTGTATCTCAACCTGTTCGCGGCGTCCATGCTGCTGTTGGTGCTCGGTGACAACCTGTTGCTCACGTTCCTCGGGTGGGAGGGCGTCGGGGCCTGCTCGTATCTCCTCATCAGCTTCTGGTTCGAAGACCCGGCCAACGCCTCGGCCGGCAAGAAGGCCTTCGTCACGAACCGCATCGGTGACTTCGGCTTCATGCTCGGTACCTTCGCCGTGTTCAGCCAGATCGGCTCGATCCGCTACGCCGACATCCTCACCTCACCGATCAGCGCCGGCTGGGCGACCGCCATGGTGCTGCTCTTCCTCCTGGCTGCCGCCGGGAAGTCGGCGCAGATTCCGTTGTTCGTCTGGCTACCCGACGCCATGGCCGGCCCGACGCCGGTCTCGGCTCTCATCCACGCCGCCACCATGGTCACCTCGGGCGTCTACCTGCTGACGCGTTTGAACCCGGTCCTCGCACAGGCCGACACCTGGTCCACCAGCATGGTCGCCTGGATCGGGGCCATCACCGCGTTGGTGGCGGCGCTGGCTGCGATCGTGCAGACCGACATCAAGAAGGTGCTCGCCTACTCCACGGTGTCCCAGCTCGGCTATCTCTTCCTGGCGGTCGGCGTCGGAGGGTACATCCCGGCCATCTTCCACATGGTCACCCACGCCTTCTTCAAGGCACTGCTGTTCCTCGGTTCGGGTTCGGTGATCCACGGGTTGCACGGAGAGCAGGACATGCGGCGCATGGGTGGGCTCTACCGCATCATGCCGATCACCGCGGGGACCTTCATCGTCGGGTGGCTGGCCATTGCCGGTGTGCCGCCCTTCAGCGGCTTCTGGTCGAAGGACGAAATCCTGCTGGCCGCTTGGAACGCCCCCAACGGCGGCAAGGCACTGTGGCTCATCGGTCTGGTCACCGCTCTGCTCACTGCCTTCTACATGACCCGCCAGGTCCTGCTCACGTTCTTCGGTCGCACCCGGTTCTTCGATGCACATCAGGACGAGATCGACGCAGCATTCGCCGGATCAGCCGACCTCGCCAAGGAACGAATCAGCGAGTGCGAAGGCGTTCTGGCCAAGGCGCTCGAGGCCGTCGAGGCGGCTCGGGCCGACGTCGTCAAGCGTAGCGAGGCCCTGATGACAGCTCGCGCGGCCCTCGAGGCCGCCACCTTGGCGGTTGCCGTGTCGGATCCGGAGGATGCTGGGCACTCCAAGTTGGTGAAGGCGTTGGAGAAGGCCGAGAAGGCGATTCCCAAAGCGGAGTCCGCGGTCGAGAAGGCCGAAGGCAAACTGACCGAGGCCGAAGACGCCGTCGTCGGGGTCGAAGCGGAGCTCGACACGGCTCGGGCGGAGGCAGAGGCCGCCGCCGGCGAGGCATTGGTCGCGCCTCGGGTCCCGGAGGTGGTTACGGCATTCACCCCGGCCCCGGATGTCTCGGGATTCGAGTCACAGCTTCCGGAGTCCTACCGTCACCGTCAGGAGTACCACCCGCACGAGTCGCCGTGGACGATGACCCTGCCGCTCGTGGCCCTGTCGGCGCTGGCTGCCGCGGGTGGTCTGCTCAATCTCCCGTTCGCGTCGAACCTCCACTTCCTCGGCAACTGGCTCGAGCCATCGCTGTTCGGCAACGAGGCCCACGGCTCGGCCGGCACGGCGACGAAGTGGATTCTGGCCATCATCGCCGTCGCCGTCGGGCTGTTCGCCATTGCCGGCGCCTTCGCGGTCTACGTGCGTCGTCAAGCCGACCCGGCGAAGATCGAGAACCCGGCGTTGGCCCTGGCCGTTCGCTACGACAGGATGCTCGCCGATGCGGTTGCAGGTCCGGGCACCAAGCTCTTCGACCTGGTCGCCTGGTTCGATCGCACCATCGTCGATGGGGCGGTGAACGGCGTGGCCCGCGTCTCACAGAGTGCCGGTGAGGGACTCCGAGCGCTGCAGCCGGGACTGGTTCGCAACTATGCGCTCAGCATCACGTTCGGCTCCGGACTCGTGGCGCTGTGGTTCATCGTTCGTCTCTGGTCGGAGGTGGGGTCATGATGCTTCTGGCCGCTGAAGGCAGCGTCTCCCTGTCGCTGCTACCGGCAATCATCATCGTTCCGCTCGTCACTGCGGCGATCCTCGCTCTCCTGCCGGCCGCCAGGCCCGACTACCTCAAGGTCACCGCGTTGGCCGGATCGTCGGTTGCCGGCGCCTTGTCCGTCTACCTGCTTGCCGACTTCCACACGGGAGAGGGCGGACTCCAGTACGTCGTGCACCGAGACTGGGTGCAGAGTCTCGGGCTGAGTTGGTTCTTCGCCGTCGACGGCATCTCGCTGTTCCTGATCGTCCTGACCGGCATCTTGTTCCCCATCGCCATCCTGGCTGCCGAGCCCCATCACGATCACAAGGCGTACTACCTGTGGCTGATGGTCCTGATGGCCGGGTCCTTCGGCGTCTTCATGTCGCTCGACTTGTTGGTGTTCTTCCTGTTCTTCGAGATCGTCCTCGTCCCCATGTACTTCCTCATCGGGGGCTGGGGCCATGGCCGACGCATCTATGCCGCGCTCAAGTTCTTCCTCTACACGATGGCAGGATCGGCGCTGATGCTCGTGGGCATCATCGCGCTCGCGGTGCTGACCGCCCGCAACACCGGTCAGCGCATCACGTTCGATGTCACCGTGCTCGCCGAGGCCCAAGCCCTCGGTACGACCGCCCAGCGTCTGATCTTCCTGGCCTTCGCCCTGGGTTTCGCGGTCAAGGTACCGCTGTTCCCGTTGCACACCTGGCTGCCCGATGCGCACACCGAGGCACCGACCGCCGGGTCGGTCATCTTGGCCGGTGTGATGCTCAAGCTGGGGACCTACGGTTACCTGCGTTTCGGCGTCTACCTCTTTCCCCAGGTGGCGAAGGATCTCGCTCCGCTGTTCCTGACGCTTGCGGTCATCGGGATCGTCTATGGCGCCATCGCCGCGACCATGCAGACCGACCTCAAACGTCTGGTGGCCTACTCCTCGGTGGCCCACATGGGCTTCATCGTGTTGGGCATCTTCGTGCTCAACACCCAGGGAATCGATGGCGCCGTGATCCAGATGGTGAATCACGGGTTGTCGACAGGGGCGCTGTTCATCCTCGTCGGCTGGATCTATGAGCGCCGACACACTCGCGAGATCAGCGAACTCGGTGGCCTGCAGAAGTCTGCCCCCATATTCGCGGCTGCCTTCACGCTGGTGATGTTGTCCAGCATCGGCCTGCCCGGCCTCAATGGCTTCGTGGGCGAGTTCCTCGTGCTACTCGGTGGCTTCAGTGGGGCCCGTTGGTGGACGGTGGTTGCCGTCAGCGGGGTGATCCTTGCTGCGCTCTATCTGCTCTGGGCTTATCAGCGGGTGTTCCATGGTCCGGCCGAGGGCCCGAACGCCGAATTCCCCGAGCTTCGTTTCTCCGAGGGCATGGCCATTCTGCCGCTGCTCGGACTCATCGTCTTTCTCGGCGTCTACCCCAAGCCGGTGCTCGATCGCATCGAACCATCGGTCAAGGTATTGCTGGCCCACGTGGAAGCCCATGTCGATGACTTCGAAGCACCCGAACCGGACGCTCCGGTCCGTCGATCCGGCGTCGCCGAGCTCACGGGCGCGTTGGAGTCCGGTTCGCACGGGTCGGCCGAACACGAGGGTGAGGACTGATGGTGCTGATGCCTTCGGTTGAGTGGTCACTGCTGTGGCCAGTGGTCGTCATGTCGCTGGGCGGTGTGCTGCTGGTGACCCTCACGTCGCTGGTGCCGGCGGCTCGCCATCGTGGGATCCCTGCCGGGTTCACCGCGGCAACCGCCGTGATCGCGTTCGCGTTCCTGCCATCGATGTGGAACCGTCTCGACGACCTCCCAGGGGGGCGGGCCACGATCGTGGCGGGGGCCCTTTCGGTCGATGGGTTCACCATCTTCGTCGCCGGCGTGATCTGTCTGTCGGTCTTCCTCGTTGCTTTGGTGCTCGACGACTATCTGCGCCGGGAAGGACTCGACGGACCCGAATGGTACGTCCTGTTGATGCTGTCGGCGGCGGGTGCGTTGATCCTGTCGAGTGCGGAAGATCTGATCGTCACCTTCCTCGGTCTCGAGATCATGTCCATTGCGGTGTATGTCCTGGCTGCATTGCACCTGCGCCGGGTCGAGAGCCAGGAAGCCGGGTTCAAGTACTTCGTGCTCGGAGCGCTCTCGTCGGCCATCTTCCTCTACGGCATTGCCCTCCTGTACGGCGCCACCGGTTCGACGTCGTTGGCTCAGATCGGGGGGGCGATGTCGATCACCAATGATCGTGGACTCACCGCCACCCAGGACAGCTCGCTGCTGCTCATCGCCATCGCCTTCCTGCTGGTCGGGTTCGGTTTCAAGGTGTCAGCGGTGCCCTTTCAGGTCTGGACGCCGGATGTCTACGAGGGTTCGCCCTCTCCGATCGTCGGCTTCATGGCCTCGGCGGTGAAGGTCGCAGGATTCGCTGCGCTGGCGAGGGTATTCGTCGGGGCGCTCGGCTCGGTCGCTGCGGACTGGCGCCCTGTGGTCGGTGCGATGGCCGTGGTCTCGGTGGTGCTCGGCGCGTTGGCGGCAGTTGTCCAGACGAATGTCAAACGAATGCTTGCGTTCTCGTCGATCAGCCACGCCGGCTTCATGCTGATCGCCGTCCACGCCGCCGGCGATCCCAAGTCGGGCGAGACGTCGCTCCTGGGTGGCCAGGCTCTGTTGTTCTACATGCTCGCGTACACGATCTTGATCTCCGGCTCGTTCGCGGTCGTCACCATTGCCGGCGGATCGGGTGACGCCGATCATTCCCTCGAGTCGTATCGAGGCCTCGCTCATCGACGTCCGTTGCTGGCTTCGGCCCTGGTGGTGTTCCTGTTGGGCCAGGCAGGCGTGCCATTCACCGCCGGTTTCTTTGCCAAGTTCCGGGTCATTGTCGCTGCAGTCCGAGGCGGCCAGTACTTCATCGCCAGTGCTGCGATGGTGGGAGCAGTCATCGGCGCCTTCCTCTATCTGCGCATCATCGTGGCAGTGTTCATGGATGCCGAAACGGCCGACGACGTCGACCCCGATCGCGAAACCCTCGACGGGGACGAGGCCGTCGCCTCGACGACGGTGTCCACGCCGCGGCGTATCGCACCGGCGACGGCAGTGGCCATTGGGCTTGCCGTTGCCGGCACCGTCTTGCTGGGTGTCTATCCCGATGTAATACGCACTGTGCTGACCGGTGGCGCCGAGGCCCTCGCCGGTCTTTGATCAGGCGACAGCCGGTCAACCGTCCGATGCTCACAGGTGGGCGCGGCCTGCCGATGGGACGTGATGATCAAGCACACGGTGGTGTTGGGAATCGCCGACGAGATGGCGTCGGCCCACCTTCGGCGACTGATCGTCGATCACCCGCGGTTCGAGTTGGCCGGCATGGCCGACAACGCCATCTCGACGCTCTACATGGTCACGGCATCGAAGCCGGCGGTGGTGCTGCTGGCCGACGACTCGCCCGGCATTCGGGGCCGCGATGTGTTGGCCGAAATGGCTGCGGCCTCGCCGAGTTCGCTGGTGATCATCACCACGCCCGGTGAGCCCGAGGCCTTGATCGGCCGGCCCGGGGTGGCTGAAGCCGTCCCACAGAGCGACCTCGACGCCATCGTGAAGGCACTGAACAGCCTGGCGAACTTTCTGGACGACCCGCCGAGCATGGGCCAGCCGGAGCGGCGGGGACGAGGCGATCGGCGCATGATCCAGGATTGGACGAAGGTCTTCGCCGAACGCCGGACGCGCCCCCGTCGCGTACCGATCTGAGGTCAGCCCCGACCTCCGGCCCCGACGTCTAATGCATCAAACTGAGTGCACTTGGTGTCGCTCAGCGGCATGGAACTGCACGCGGTCCGAGGTTTGGGGTTCGAGGTTCGGGCTACCGGTCCGAATCAGGGGGATTGAACCGGCCGGGGATCACCGGTGCGCCGGACGTCAGCCACCGCTGATGTTCTCGCTCTCGGCCGCTGCGTCGGGGACGAGGTCGTCGTCGGGGTTGTCCAGCCACCCGTCGGGGAGCGCGACGGTCTGCGGGCCCCGTGTGTGGCCCCGCTGGGCCCTCCAGTTGACCTTTGGCAGTGCGACGTCAGGAAGCGTGGCCAAGATCGTGGTCAGTTCGTCGAGGCCATCGATCCGGCCCAGTCGGCCCCTGGCCTCGCCTCCGGCGGGATAGCCCTTCAGGTACCAGGCGGTGTGCTTGCGGAACTCGCGAACACCTTTGCGTTCGCCGAACCAGTCGACCAGTTGTTGTGCGTGATCGACCATCATCGGGACAACTTCGCCCAGCGTGGGCGGATCGGGTACCGGTTCGCCGGCCATTGCCGCGGTGAGCTGGCCGAACAACCAAGGCCGCCCCAGGCAGCCTCGGCCGATGACCACCCCGTCGCAGCCGGTTTGATCCATCATGCGCACCGCATCGGCGGCTTCCCAGATATCGCCGTTGCCGAGAATCGGAACGCTGGTGACGGTCTCCTTGAGGCGTGCGATGTGGCTCCAGTCGGCGCTACCGCCGTAGAGCTGCTCGACCGTCCGTCCGTGAAGCGCAATGGCCGCAACCCCGGAGTCGGCAGCGACTTGCCCAGCCTCGAGGTAGGTGTGGTGGTCTTCGTCGATGCCAACCCGCATCTTGACCGTGACGGGCACGGCACCCGCGGCCTCGACGGCAGCCTGAACGATGGCGCGGAAGAGCTTTCGTTTGTACGGCAGTGCTCCGCCACCCCCATGTCGCGTGACTTTGCGCACCGGGCATCCGAAGTTCAGGTCGAGGTGATCGACGCGGTTCTCGCCGACCAGCATTTCGACCGCACGGCCGAGGAAGGTCGGGTCGACCGCGGCCAACTGGAGGCTCCGTGGCGTCTCGTCATCGGCGAAGCTCGCCAACTTGAGGGTCTTCTCGCTGCCTTCGCACAGGGCCCTGGCGCTGATCATCTCGCTCACGTACAACCCGCCGCCGAATTGGCGGCACAAACGTCTGAACGGCGCGTTGGTCACCCCGGCCATCGGGGCCAGTACGACAGGCGTCGGGACATCGATGGGGCCGATCTTCACCGCCCCAGGGTAGGTGATCGTCCACCTGATCGTCGGACTGGCCTGCGGGGATGAACGAGTCGGCCCCTGGTCGCAACTGCTGCAGCCGGCCGAGGCTCGGCTGAGAGGCGCCCAGCGACGTTGATTTCCGCCACTGGTGGCTTCTG
>JAHECQ010000114.1:8657-10176 GCA_024641625.1 Acidimicrobiales bacterium
GATGATCATGCAGCTGATCGTCGGCCCGATTCCCGTGGGCCGAGCGAGTTGGTCCCTCGCCATCACAGCTGCTGTAAGGTCGCAGCCTGACGTGATCGGGTGAGAGGATCTGGATGACCAAGTTGATCGTGTTCTCCATCTGCAAGGACGAGGCCGAGACCATTGGCGAAGTGATCGATCGAATTCCGGCTCAGATCGATGGAGTGGACGAGATCGAGATTCTCGTTCTTTCCGATGGGAGCAGCGACGACACCGCGCTCGTGGCCGCCGAGCACGGCGCCTTGGTGGTCGAAGGTCGAAGCCAGCGTCGGTTGGCCTTCCGATTTCAACAGGCCGTCGACCTCTCCCTGCGTCGTGGAGCGGATCTCGTCGTGAACATCGATGGTGATCTCCAGTTCGATCCCTCCGACATTCCTACGCTGGTCGCTCCCATCCTGCGGGGTGATGCGGATTTCGTCGCGGCCGACCGGTTCACCGATCAGGCGACGGGGAGAGCCCGTCGCCCCGAGAACATGCCTGCCGGCAAGTACTGGGGCAATCGCCTCGGTGCGTTCGTCGTCGGGAGTCTCAGCGGTGAGCGCTTCAGCGATGTGACCTGTGGCTTTCGAGCGTACAACCGCGACGCGTTGCTCTCGTTGAACATCAACAACCAGTACACCTACACCCAGGAGTCCTTTCAGCTCCTTGCCCACCACAAGGTCGACATCGCATCGATCCCCGTGGGCGTAACCTATTTTCCGGGTCGTCGGTCAAGGGTGGTTACGAGCTTCTGGTCGTTCCTGGCCACGTCGGGGTTGAACATCCTGCGCTCCTACCGAGACTTCGCGCCGCTCAGATTCTTCGCGTGGTTGGGCATGGTGCCATTCCTCTCGGGTGGGTTGGCGGTCGGTTTCGTCGGGGTGCACTGGCTACGTACCGATCAGACTTCTCCCTACACCTCGCTCGCCATCCTGGGCGCCTACCTCTTCTCGGTCGGCTTGCTCATCTTCGTCGTCGGCTTGCTGGCCGACATGCTGGTACGGAGCGTGCGAAATCAGGAGAAGATGCTGCGAGAGTTGAAGATCCTGCGCTATGGCGAGTCGCGTGGCCCTCACACGCCGGCGGAGACGAGCGAGTTGGTCGTTGGAAACGGAGCAGCCGGAGTCGGTCCCCGATAGTCGGTGGCTCGGGTTCATCCGTCGAGTAGGTAGGTGCGAGGGGCGGAGTCTGTCCCGGCCACGCCTCAACGCCAACGGTGAGCGGCCAGATCTTCGAGCAAAGTGAGGTAGCGGCCTCCGACGGCTCTCGAGCTGTAGCGCTCGGCCACCACAGCCGCCTCGGCCCCCAGCCGGGCACGGAGCGCGGCGTCTCCCATCAGCGCCTCGAACGCACCGGCCAAGGCCTTCGGGTCACCCGGGGGAACGATCATCCCCGTCAACCCATCGACGGCCACGTCCGACAGTCCGGGCAGGTCTGACGAGATCACCGGGAGCCCAAGCGACATGGCCTCGAGCATGGCCACCGGCAGCCCGTCCTTGTC
>JAHECQ010000578.1 GCA_024641625.1 Acidimicrobiales bacterium
TCGGTTCCGGATCCGGTATTTCGGGCGTCCGATATCGGGTGGATGTAGCGGGTTGTGGGAGCCGCGCCGAGGCTCAGTGAGGCGGGGTTCAGGATGGTGACCGCCGGAGGATGTTGAAGGTGGCGATGGTGAGTGCGGCCGCGATGGTGAGGAAGATTCCGAATTCGTAGTACTGCAGGATCCAGAAGTGGCTGGCTGGGTGGAGGCGGGTGATGTCGTGGATACCGAGGCGGTGGGCGCAGGTTGCGATCGCGGTTTCGTAGTCGGGGGTTTGCCGCGTGATGTTGCAGGTGGCGGCGATCTGGTTTTCGAAATCGTTGATGGTGAGGCCGGCGCTGTCGACGGTACGCGTCGACAGGATCCATCCGGCGAGCGATCCCTGGTCGAAGGTTGGTGTTGACATCTCGATCGGGGCGACCAGGTGGGGGCGGATGAGTTGTTGGAAGGCCATGCGGACTGCGATGAATCCAACAACGGTTGCCGCGATCGCGGGGAGTGTGCGTCGGATGACGAGGCCGAGCAGGGTGCCGAGTGCAAGCGCGAACAGCGCGTAGCTGATGGGCACGATGCCTCGTTGGCCGAAGTTGGCGGTGCCGATCCGGTTGCCGACCTCGTCTATCGGCGTTGCCCACCGGGTGAACGCAGCAGTGAACAGCCCGACGGCCACGACGCACACCACTGCGATGACGGCAAGTTTCGTGGCCAACCATCGTCGTCGGGTGACGCTTTGTGTCCACACCAGCTTGTCGGTGTGACGTTCGATCTCGGTCGCGATCAGCGGCGCCCCCCAGAACGCACCGATGGCGGCGGGTACCCCGATGAGGACGGTGCCGAGGAGCCGCAACCAGACGTACACACCAGTCAGTTCGCCGGTCCCGTCACCCGAGTACACCTCGGCGATGTGGTTCCGGCTTGCCGCCAGTGCGACCAACACGACCACGGTGGCGGTGCCGGCGAGGAATGCTTGCGAGCGGAATTGCCGCCAGGCGAGCCACGTCACTGGGTGCTCTCCACACTGCGCAACCTTCGCAAGGTGGATGCGGAGGATTCCATGTAGGCCAGCACCAACTCCTCGAGACCGAGATCCGACACTGTCCACGCCGGGTCGAGCACGGAGGCGATGGTTCGCACCACGATCGTCGACTGGCGGTCGGTGTGCGACTCACGAATGACGGTTTGGTCGGCAGGGAGTCGCAGTGGATCACGTCGGGGTCCGGTGAGGACCCGATGCTGGGAGAGGAGTTCGTCGACGTCACCGGCGAGGCGAACCTCGCCGTCGGCGAGCACGATCAGGTAGTCACAGACCCGCTCGATGTCGCTCAACAGGTGCGATGACAACACGACACTCAACCCATCGGCGGCCAAACCCATGAGGGTTTGCATGAATGCTCGGCGCGCCAGGGGATCCAGGCTGGCCACCGGTTCATCGAGCACCAGCAGCTCGGGACGTTTACCGATCGCCAGCGCGAGCGCGAGCTGGGCGCGCTGGCCGCCCGACAGTGAGCCCGCCCGTTGGCGCGGATCGAGATCCAAACGCTCGATCAGCTCGCCTGCCACGGTCGAGTCCCAGTGCGGGTTCAGGCGTGACGCCATCTCGAAATGGTCGGCGACGCTCATCCGCGTGTAGAGCGGGGCATCCTGGGCAACGAACCCGACGCGGGCCAGTTGCTTCTCGCCATCGCCGGGCCGGCCGCCCAACACCAAGATCTGACCCTCCGACGCGTTGAGCAGTCCGACAGTCAAGTGCAACAGCGTCGTCTTGCCCGCACCGTTGGACCCGACGAGTCCGACCACGCGTCCCTCCGGCACCCGCAGCGATGTGTTCCGAAGCGCCCACCGTCGCCCGTAACGTCTCCCGAGCCCGGTCGCTTCGATCGCAACGCTCACGCCACGCCGTCCTGGCGAGCGTCGCGTAACGTGGTCTCGACGAGGGCGTCGATGCTGGCGTCGTCGAGACCGGCACGCCGAGCCGAGGCGAGCCACGCGAGCAACGCTCTGCGCAGCTCACCATGAGCGGCCAATGACGGCCCCGCCAACGTGCGCGTCACGAACGTGCCCACGCCCGCCCTGCCCTCGACGAGCCCTTCCATCTCCAGCTCCCGGTATGCCTTCGACACCGTGTTCGGATTGATCGCCACCATCGCCACGACCTCCTTCACCGTCGGCAACTGATCACCGACGTGCAAGAGACCCAGACGTAACCCCTGCCGCACCTGCTCCACGATCTGCCGATACGGCGCGACTCCCGATGTCGTATCCACGCGAAACTCGATCATTCCATTATATTACTAGACAACTAGCTAATACGAGGTCCTGGTCGTAGCCGCACACTTCGCTCACTCGTCTCGTGTCATCGACCACCGCATCGCCGGCGAAGTGTGCGGCCTCCCGGGTCGATCAGCCCACCGCATAATCACTGGTTTGCGGGTCTGCGTTGGGCGCGCTCAGAAGTCGATCTCGATGCCCATCGACGGTCGAGTTGGTGTCGGTGGCGTCCGCGGTTGCAGTTCGCGTCCTCGTCGCTGCGCCCACTGGGAGAGCGGGGCGGCGAGTTGGCTGATGCCGGGCCGGTCGGCGTGATCCGCAAACGCGGTGGCGATCTCGGCCAGCGCGCTGTTGTCGAGGTTGCGACCGTTGGCCCAGTGCTTCCATTGGTCGAGGGCGTGGCAGAGGCGCCCGGCGTCGCGAGCGACGCCTTCGAGGTTGTTGAACTGGTCGAACATCCGTCGTGTCGAGTCCATGCGGTAG
>JAHECQ010000579.1 GCA_024641625.1 Acidimicrobiales bacterium
TCGACTCGACGTTTGCCACGCCACTCGGACAGAATCCGCTCGCTCACGGTGTCGACCTGGTCATTCATTCGGCGTCCAAGGCGATCGGGGGGCACAACGACGCAATTCTCGGCGTCGTTGCCGGCTCGACGGAGCTCGTCGAGTGGGTCACGGGCTTCTCCCACCTTCACGGTGGCTGTGCGTCACCGACCGACGCGCTCAATGGCCTCCGCGGCCTACGCACGCTGCCGGTTCGTTTCGCCCAGCAAACGGCCACCGCCACCGCTGTGGCCGAGTTCCTGTCGGACCATGCCGCCATCAGCGAGGTTCGGTACCCGGGTCATGTCAGCCATCCCCAGTTCGATCTGGCCAAGCGCCAGCTGAGGATGGCCGGCGGGTTGCTGACCTTCGACGTCGCCGGCGGGCGTGCCGGGGCCTGTCAGTTCGTCGACCGCCTCCAGCTGGTACTGCATGCACCGTCTCTCGGCGGTCCCGAGACGCTGGTGTGTCACCCGGCGTCCACGACCCATGTCGGGGTCGACCCCGAGGATCTCGCCCTGGACGGCATCGGTCCGGGAACGATTCGCCTGTCGTGCGGTCTCGAGTCGTGCGTAGACGTGATCGGCGATCTCGACCAGGCGCTGGCCGGCTGAACGAGCGGTTCAGGCCTCGTCGTCGGAGACCGCTTCGGCCTCCTCCTCCAGCTCACGCAGGACGGCCAACTCGCCCTTGTCGCCACGGAATTCGCCGAAGATGGTCCAGGCCACCCCGATGGCCGAGATGATGAGGATCGGCGTCCGATAGTCGCCGATGAAGTCCACCACCGAGGAGATGGGCGACTCGAGGGTCGCTCCGAGCTGGCGGATGACGATCAGGCGTGCGATCGTCCCGGTGATGTTCAAGATGGCGAACACGCGAACGCTGACACCGGTGGCCCCGGCGAGTGCGCAGATGATGTTGTTCGGAGCGGCGAAGATCAGGGGGAGCGAGAGCCTTCGGAACCAATGCTCGCCGTCTCGAACGAGCGGCCCGTAAGTGCGGGACCGTCGTTCGGTCCACGCGATCGCTCGATCGCCGAACCAGAATCCCAGTAGGTAGTTGACGGGATCTGAGGCAATGAGCCGAACGAACCCGACGGTGTAGTAGGGGACAGCGCCGAGTTCATTGGTGGCGAGGATCAGATTGCGATTGCGGGGGTTGAGCGCGATGAGCAGGAGTGGGTTGTGGTCGACGATCTGGGCCAGCAGAAGGTCACCGAGCCACCCCGACAGCATCGAGACGAGCGAGATGGCGAGACAGAGAGTGACAATGGGGCGTGGAGGCGGGACTCCTCGTTGGAAACGCACGGGCTGATTGTGACAGGTCGCCCGGGTACTGTGGTGCCGGTGCGAAATTGGAGCTTTGCCCTCCGACCGAAGTGGTTGCTCTCACATCTCTTCACCGGGTCAATCGTCGTCGTGTTCGTGATCGCCGGCTTCTGGCAGTTGTCACGCCTCGACCAACGAAGAGCCCAGAACCAGGCGATCATCGATCGGTCGACTCAGGAGCCGGTCCTCATCGAGGAGGCGTTGGCCGGCTCGTCGGGGACCGGCTACCAGATGCTCGACTACGTGGCAGTTCGGGACACGGGAGCGTTCCTCGACGGCGAGGTCGTGCGGGTGGCCAATCGCAGCCAGAACGGCCTGGGTGGCGATTGGGTGGTGGGCCTGTTCGAGACCGATGCCGGCACGCTGGTGCTGGTCAACCGTGGGTTCGCCGACCGCGATCAGGTTGCCATCGACCCTCCGGCCGGACCGATCACGCTCGACGGTTGGCTGCGCCTGAGCCAGACGAAGGACGGTTTCTTCGGCGCGACCGACACCGGTGTCGGCGAGCGCGCGCCGCGGCTCGATGTGGCAGCCATCGGTGAACGTCTGGGCATCGATGTTGCCCCGATGTGGGTCGCCCAAGCGGGACCGCCGAGCGCCGTCGCCCCCGATCCGGTGCCGCTGCCGCCGATCAGCGAGGGCTCCCATTTCTCCTACGCGCTCCAATGGTTCACCTTCGCCCTGATGGGGTTGGGGGTCTACTGCCTGGTGCTCTGGCGTCGCGCCGGTGTGCGCCCCGACAACGACTGAAGCGCCGATTCGATGACTGCGATGTGCGTCATGGTGCTGGGCACCACCAGCGGAGCCGGCAAGAGCTGGTTGGCCACCGCCTTGTGCCGACGCTACGCCCGTCAGGGCCTGGATGTGGTGCCGTTCAAGGCACAGAACATGAGCAACAACGCACGGGTCGTCGAAGGACTCGAACCGGGTACGTTCGGAGAGATCGGTAGCGCGCAGTACTTCCAAGCCCTGGCCGCAGGGGTCACTCCCGAGGTCCGCATGAACCCTCTGTTGTTGAAGCCCGAGTCCGACACCGCCAGCCAGGTCGTGATGTTGGGGCAGGTGGATGACACGTTGGGTGCGATGCCATGGCGCGACCGCAGCGACCACGTCTGGCCGACGATTGCCCAAGCCCTCGACGAACTGCGAGCCGAGCATGATGTGGTGGTCATGGAAGGCGCCGGCTCCCCGGCCGAGGTGAACCTTCAGGCAACCGACATCGCGAACCTGCGCCCGGCGATGCACGCCAGGGCACGCTGTCTGCTGGTGACCGACATCGACCGCGGGGGTGCGTTCGCTCACCTCTATGGGACATGGGCACTCATGCCGGAGCCCAGCCGAGCACTCATCCGAGGATTCGTGCTGAACAAGTTCCGCGGTGACCCGACGTTGTTGGCCCC
>JAHECQ010000580.1 GCA_024641625.1 Acidimicrobiales bacterium
GCTCGGTTCCGGGGTCATCTTCGGAGACGGGCTCATCGTGACCAACAACCATGTGATCGAGGGCGCCACGGCGGTTGCCGTGCGGTTGTCCGATGGCCGCACGCTGTCGGCCACGGTGGTGGGCGCCGATCCCCGGACCGATGTGGCCGTCGTTGCCGCCGGCAAGGGCTTGGGACTTCCCATCGCCGACCTGGCCATCGGGCAGCAGCTCGAGGTGGGGGAGTTGACGGTGGCCATCGGGAGCCCATTCGACCTCCAGCAAACGGTCACCTTGGGCATCGTGTCTGCGCTCAATCGGCCCATCTACAACGGCGTTGGCTGGAACGCAATGGTTCAGACCGACGCCGCGATCAATCCGGGTAACTCGGGCGGGGCATTGGCCAATCGTGCCGGGCAGGTCATCGGCATCAACACTGCCATCCAGACCGACGGCCAGAGCGCCACCAATGCGGGGATCGGGTTTGCCATGCCCATCACCACAGTGGCCCATGTGGCCGAGCGCATCATCGGCGGTGATTCACTCGAGCCCGGTTTCCTCGGCGTTCGCGGGGAGGAGCCGGCCGACGGTCAGGTGGGTGTCGAGATAAAGATCGTCGAACCGTCCTCGGCCGCCGAGGGTGCCGGGCTCAGAGTGGGGGACATCGTGCGCAGCATCAACGGCGCGCCGGTCACCGCGTTCGAGGAGCTCGCCGGCCTCATCCAAACGGGGTTCCCCGGCGAGGACGTCGAACTCGAAGTGCTGCGCAACGGCGAAACCCTCAAGTTGGTCGTCACCCTGGGGCAGCGCTGATCGGGTCGCCGGCGATCTCCCTCACCCCTCGGCGCTGACCCGCCAACGGCGAACAAACTCGTCAACCGAGTGCAGCCGGCCCTGCCCGGCGGTTGGTTGCGCACACGGTTGACCGTTCTTCCTCCACTAGGCTCGACCCCGGTGTCCAATCTTGCCTCTGTCCTCATCGCGCTCGTCGTTGTCCTTGCGGTTGTTGTTGCCGTTGGCCTTTCCCGGGCTCGTCGTCGTCGGGTCGGTCTCGAACACGAGCCGCCCGATCAGGCGGGAGTCGACGCTGTCGCGCGTCGGGCCGCGCCCTCGGGCGGGGGAACGGATGTTCTCGAACGGCCCGCACCCGAGGTGGAAGAGCGGCCGGCCCCTGAGCCCGAACCGACGCCACCGGTCGTCGAGCCGAAACCGTCGTTCTTCGAGCGTCTGGGCAAGGCACGTTCGGCCTTCACCGGCTATGTCTCGGGCCTCGTCGGGCTGGGCAAGGTCGATGACGAGACCTGGGAGGAGCTCGAGGAGGCGCTCATTCGCGCTGACGTCGGTGTTCAGACCTCGATGCAGCTCATCGCCGATGTGCAGGCGTCGGCCAAGGAGGCGGGCGTCGAGACCGGTGACGAGATCCTCGACCTGCTGAAGCTGCGCATGCGATCGGAGATCGCGGACAAGGATCGCTCGTTGCGGATCGACGCCGACGAGACCAACGTCTGGTTGTTCGTCGGCGTCAACGGTGTCGGCAAGACCACCACCATCGGCAAGCTGGGTCGGCGTCTCACCGACGAGGGCCACCGGCCGCTCATGGCGGCGGGTGACACCTTCCGGGCCGCGGCGGCGGAGCAGTTGACCATGTGGGCCGAGCGGTCGGGCAGCGACATCGTTCGGGGCAAGGAGGGTGGCGATCCGTCGTCGGTCATCTTCGACGGTATTCAGGCTGCCGCCGCACGCGGCTGCGATGTGGTGCTCGCCGACACAGCCGGTCGACTGCAGAACAAGACCAACCTCATGGATGAGTTGTCGAAGGTGCGTCGGGTCGCGGCCAAGGAACCGGGGCACGTGACCGAGGTGCTCCTCGTGATCGACGCCACGACCGGACAGAATGGCCTCACGCAGGCGAAAGTCTTTGCCGAGGCGGTCGAGGTGACCGGGGTGGTACTCACCAAGCTCGACGGATCGGCCAAGGGCGGCATCGTGTTCGCCATCGAGAGCGAGCTGGGGCTTCCGGTGAAGTTGGTGGGCCTCGGCGAGGGTGTCGGCGATCTGGTCGACTTCGATCCCGACGAGTTCGTGAGCGCCCTGTTCGAGTGAGCCCTGTTCGAGTGAGCCCGACCGTTAGCCTGGAGTGTCCATGTTCGATTCGCTGACCGACAAGTTCGATGGCATCTTCGGCCGACTCCGCAACAAGGGTGTCCTCACCGAGGCCGACGTCGACGAAGCGCTGAAGGAAATCCGCATCGCCTTGCTGGAGGCCGATGTCAACCTCACCGTGGTGCGGACGCTGCGGGACCGAATCCGCCAGCGTGCCACGGGGGAGGCGGTTCACCGAGCGCTGAACCCTGCACAGCAAGTGGTCAAGATCGTCAACGAAGAGCTCACGGCAGCGCTCGGTGGCGAGACGTTCACCTTGCGATACAGCGCCAGGCCGCCGACGGTCGTCCTGATGGCCGGTCTCCAGGGCTCGGGCAAGACGACGACCACTGGCAAGTTGGCCAAGTGGTTCAAGAGCCAGGGTCGCCATCCCCTCCTGGTCGGTGCCGATCTTCAGCGTCCGGCGGCCGTCGAACAGCTCCGCACGCTCGGCCGGCAGGTCGACGTGCCGGTCTTCAGTGAGGCCACCGACCCGGTGTCGGTGGCCAGGGCCGCCTTGGAGGAGGCCAAGCGGACGGGTCGCGACGTCGTGATCGTCGACACCGCCGGTCGCCTGGCCATCGACGAGGAGCTGATGGAACAGGTCCGTCAGATCTCCCAGGC
>JAHECQ010000115.1 GCA_024641625.1 Acidimicrobiales bacterium
CGATCTGGTCACCACTGCAGGAGACGCCGACATCGTGGTCCTGGCCACGGCTTGGGATGGCACCGAGACCGCGCTGTCCCTCATCGGCGCCGCTGCGCTGTCGGGCAAGATCCTGATCGATGTCACCAACCCCCTGCGCTTCACCGATCGTCTGGAGCTGGCCGTCGGCCACGATGACTCGGGAGGCGAGCAGGTGGCGCGCTGGGCGCCGGGCGCTCTGGTCGTCAAGGCCTTCAACACCGTAGGCTTCGAACTCATGGATGGTCCTCACCTCGATGGTGGTCCCGGCACGATGTTCATCGCCGGCGACGACACCGGCGCCAAGACCACCGTCACCGGGCTTATCCACGACTTCGGCTGGTCGACCCACGATTGTGGTGACCTTCGGGCTGCTCGGCTCACCGAGCCAGTGGCGATGATCTGGATCGAGCACGCCTTGCGCACCGGGCAGCGTGACCATGCCCTCAGACTGCTGGGTGTCACCGGCTGATGGGCGACACCCAGCCGATCGACGTCCTCGTCGTGGGAGGTGGGCCCGCCGGGCTGTCGATGGCCGCCCTCCTGGGGCGCTTCGGGCTCCGCTGCCTGCTCGTCGAGCGCAGGACCGAGGCGAACCCGCATCCCCGAGCGCGCTCCATCAACGTCCGCACGAACGAGATCTTCCGTCAGTGGGGCGTACTCGACTCGCTTCGTGAGGTCGCACTCCCCGAGGAATGGACCGAGCGCTTTCTGTACACCGAGTCGCTCGCAGGGCGCGAGATCGGGCGAACCGAGATGTCGATCCAACCCATCATCGACGGGGTCGTCCATTCGCCGGCCCCGTGGATGCTGAGCTCGCAGGATCAGATCGAGCCGATCCTCGCCGCCTACGCCGCGACATTGCCCACGGTCGAAGTGTGCTGGGGTGCCGAGGTCACCCAGCTCGAGTGGAGTCGGGCCCGGACAGCGTCATCCGGCGACCACCCCACCACCGGGGCCGTGATCACGTTGGCCGACGGCACGACGCGGACGATCGAGGCTCGTTGGATCGTCGGTGCCGATGGTGTCGCCTCCAGGGTGCGCCGGCAGTTGGGGGTGGATCTCATCGGACCGACCGGACTGGCCACGCTCGTGAATTGTCACTTCTACGCCGACCTCGGCCCGTGGACCGACCATCGCCCGGCCGCCTTGTACTGGACCACGGCGCCTGCTCGAAATGTCTTCCAGAAGATCGACATGAACAATCGCTGGCTCTGCCAGATCGGCTACGACCCCCGAGAGCACGCGCCCGAAGACTTCGACCGAGAGACCGCGGCGGATTGGATTCGCCGGTCGGTCGGTGACGACTCACTCGAGGTCGACGTCATCGACGTCATTCCCTGGGTGATGTCCTCCACGGTAGCGGAGCACCTTCGAGTCGGATCGTGCTTCCTGATCGGCGACGCTGCCCATCAGCTTCCGCCATCGGGTGGCTTCGGCATGAACACTGCGGTGCAGGATGCACACAACCTGGCATGGAAACTCGCCTACGTCGCCCGTGGTTGGGCGAGCGATTCGCTACTCGACAGCTACCACGACGAGCGGGCGCCCATCGCCCGCTACAACGCCGACCGCTCGCTCGAGAACACTCGCAACGTGGGTCGCATCCGCAGGATCGCCGAAGGCGGAGGCAACGCCGACATGACGGCCGAGGAGGCCGTGGCCGCTTCGGGGAGATACGGCAACTGGCTGGGGATGGATATCGGGCTCAGCTACGGCGATGGCTGTCTCCTGGCCGACGGAACCGAGCCCCCGGTGTTGTCGGATCCGGTATCGGACTATCGGCCGACCGGCAGACCCGGCCATCGCGCCCCACACGTTCCTCTCGCCATCGACGGGAAGGTGGTCTCGACGCTCGACCTGTTCGACCAACAATTCACGCTCTTGCTGGGCTCCTCCACCGATCAGGCCGTCGCCCCACGCCCCGATCTGGCCGTTCTCCGTCTCGGCCGTGATGCCATCGACATCGAGGGTCGTTTCGAGACCTCGTACGGCATCTCCTCCACCGGTGCGGTGCTCGTGCGACCCGATGGCCATGTGGCCTGGCGTTCTCCGGATGCCGCCGACGTCAGTGCCGGTGCGTTGCAGACCGTCTTCGACCGTCTACTCCATCTCTGATCTCGACTGCACCACACCGCCGCAGGCTCGCCAGACCAACGCAGCCGTGCGCCGAGCCCACGTTCGGCCGAGGCGCGACCCCGCGAGTTGCTGGGCATAGAGCACTCCGGTGCAGGCGGCAATGGCGTAATCGAGGTCGGCGTCCTCGGCGATCAAGGATTGCTCCTGCGCTCGTTCGAGAATGCTGCGAAGGCGTCGCCGTCTCGGGGCCACGAGCCGCTCACGGAACAGCATCCGCAACTCCTCGTCGGTTGCGGCCAGCAACATCGTCCCCACAAGGCTCACGCCGTTCGGACGGGTGACCCCCTGGTGGAAGGCTTCCAGTTCGCGAACGAGGTCGACGTATGGATCGGCGGTGGGCGTCCGTTGGTCGGCCTGGGACATGCTGGCGATCGCCGCGGTTGCCAGATCCGCTTTGGTCGGCCATCGTCGATAGAGGGCTTGGCGAGTCGTGCCCGCCTCCTCGGCGATGGCCACCAACGACATGGACTCATAGCCGTTCGATGCCAGGTGACGTCTCGCTGCTGCGAGGATCGCTTCACCGATCTCGGCGTTTCGTGGGCGACCCGGACCGACGGCGGAGCCCGGTCCGCCCTTGGCACCCCGCGGGGTCTTGACTGGGGATCGCCGCGGTTGTGCCATGAGGGAAGTGTAGGAGTCGGCGATCAGGCAGCCCGCTCGGGACCCCACGGGCCTTCGGCTCGGCCACGGCCACAACGACATGGAGGACGTCGGCGGGATCGGTTGCTGCGCCGTCGGCTGGGACACAGCAGCGCTGAGCCGGTAACTTCTCCCCCAGTGACCCACACACCTCGCCTCCGATTCCGGGCAGCCCTCGACGGACCGGATTCATTGTTCGCCCCGCTCGCCCTCGATCCCCTCAACGCCCGCCTCATCGAAGAGGCAGGCTTTCCTGCCGGCTATCTGAGCGGAGGAGCACTGGGCTTCCAGTATGCGGTCGGCGAGGCGCAACTGACCTCGACCGAGATCGCCGATGCCGCCCGACGCATCACGGCCCGTTCCGAACTGCCACTCATCGTCGATGGAGGCGTGGGGTTCGGGGATCCGATCCATGTCGCCCGGGCGACCCAGCTGTTCCAGGCCACTGGCGCGGTCGCCGTCGAGTTCGAGGATCAGGTCGCGCCCAAACGCCTGCACCATCACGTCGGCGTCGAGCACCTCGTCCCGACCGAGGACATGGTGGCCAAGATCGAGGCCGCCGTCGCTGCTCGCACCGACCCGGACTTCCTCATCATTGCCCGCACGGGTGGATTCCGGAACGAAGGCTTCGATGCCGGCGTTGCCCGACTCGGGGCATATCGCGACGCCGGCGCCGACATCATGATGGCTCTGTGCCGCGAGCGTGAGCTGAAGCCGGTCGCCGAACGCTTTGCCGGCACACCGCTGTCGATCATCACCGGTCTCGACCATCACACGCCACAGGAGTGGACCGACCTCGGCTGGAAGCTGATCATCGACTCGTTCACCGCACAGGGTCTGGCAGTCAGCCATACCCGGGAGGCCTACCGCCGCTTCCGCACCGAGGGCAAGAGCGGCGTCGACGCCGGCGGGATGCAGCTACATCGTGAGCTCGTGGAGCTCTGCGGGCTCGAACCGTGGCTCGACCTCGAGCGTCGCACCACCGAACGCACGTCTCCCGAGGTCCCATGAGTTCACCCGAGCCCGCGTTGCCGCTGGCCGATCTCGTGGTCATCGACGTCACCGTTGCCCGCGCCGGGCCGACCGCGGTGCGTCAGCTCGCCGACTGGGGCGCCGATGTCATCCGCATCGAACCGCCCAGTGACGACCCGAACCCGGGCAAACCATCACCCGACACGCTGAACCTGCACCGCAACAAGCGGGGCCTCGCGCTCGACCTGAAGACGCCCGATGGTCGGGCGGTACTCCACCGCCTCGTGGCCCGAGCCGATGTCCTCGTCGAGAACATGCGAACCCCGGTCAAGCACCGACTGGGTTTCGACTGGGACACCGTCTCGGCCATCAACCCGCGACTCATCCTCGGCTCGGTGTCAGGATTCGGCCAGACCGGGCCCTATGCCGAACGCGGCGGGGTCGACCAGATCGCCCAAGGCCTCGGTGGCATGATGAGCGTCACCGGACTTCCCGGCCACGGCCCGGTGCGCGCCGGCGTCGCCATCTCCGACATCACCGCCGGGCTCCAGTTGGCAGTCGGCATTCTCGTGGCGCTCCATGAGCGCGAGCGCACAGGAGTCGGTCGTTGGGTGCACACCTCCCTGCTCGAATCGATGATCGGCATGCTCGATTTCCAGGCCGCCCGCTGGACCGTCGACCGGGAGGTGGCCCCCCAGGCCGGCAACGACCATCCCACCAATCTGCCGATGGGAACCTATGCAACCTCCGATGGGTACGTGAACATCGCCGCTCCATGGCAGCACCTGTGGGTGAAGTTCTGCAGTGCCATCGGCCGGGCTGACCTCGCGGAGGATCCCCGCTTCGGGTCGCCGGGACGCCGATCCCACAACAAGGCGGCATTGAACGAGGCACTCGACGAAGCGCTCGCGTGTCGCACCACCGCCGAGTGGGTCGAGGTGTTGAACGCCGCGGACATCCCGGCCGGGCCGGTCAACGACATCGGCCAGACGTTCGCCGATCCGCAGGTCCGGCACCTCGGTATCGCCGTGCCGATCGTTCACCCTCGAGTGGGGGAGATCGAGATCATTCGCAACGCCACCAACATCGAGGGCATCTCGAACGATGTCCGGCTCCCCAGCCCGAACCTCGGCCAGCACACCGATGAGATCCTGGCTGAGTTCGGTCTCGACACCATCGAGGTTGCGGACCTTCGCGCCCGGGGAATCGTGGGATGACCCAGGCTGCTTCTTCATCGGCCTCCGCCGAAGCCTCGTCTCCATCGAGCCCACGGATCTATCCACCGTACGGCCACATCCTGCGACACATCGAGCTCGATCAACGTTTCGACGGCTCCGGGACGTTGTTCACCTCCATGCCGGCCCCCAGCGACCTGTTCGATGCCGGCGGATACCTTCGCGTCGGCGCATTGGCCGTCCTGGTCGACGCTGCGGCCGGCGTCCTGTCGCACGAACAGGTCCGTCCGGATTGGCTGGCCACGACCGATATGAAGTTGCATTGCGTTCGCCCCACCGCCGCTGCCGGCATCGAATCGACAACACGGGTCATCCGAGCCGGCAAGCGGACCATTCTCACCGAGAGCATCCTGGGCGATGAGGATGGAGAAGTTGCGCGGGCCTGGGTCACCTATGCCCGGCTACCGCGCCGGGACGACACTCCCGAGGTCGAGACCGATCACGAATCGAACCGACGCATCCACCATCTCGAAGACCCGGAAATCGAGCGAGCCAACGGGCGACCTCCACTCGACGACTACATTGGCATGCGCTTCGATCCGAACGAGTTGGTCATCGAAGTCGAGCACAATCCGAGAATCCGCAACAGTTTCGGTTCGATCCAGGGCGGTGTCGTCGCGGCCCTGGTCGAGCGGATGAGTACCCTGTCGGCCGAACGTACGCTCGGAAGGCCGGCACGGGCGCTGGACCTCCACGTCCACTATCTGGAACAGAGCACCACGGGTCCGTTCCGCATCGAGGGCAACGTGCTCCGGGTCGAGGGACGCGCCGTCACGACGCAGGTCTCGATCATCGACGCGTCGGACCGACGCCTCCTCGATCTCGCAACCGCCACCGCCGCAGCTTGACCCTCTCGACGTGCAGACCCTCGACGCCGAGGACCGCACGACTCACAGGGCAGCGAAATCGGTGGGCAATCCCAGGCGAAAGCGACCGAGTACCTCGTTCAGGCGCGGCGCCACCATGCCATGTTGGGTCGTGACGTGGACGTCACGGAAGTGGCGTTGCAGGGGGCTGTCCAGATACACCGACGAGCCGCCGGCGGCGTGGTAGCAGAGGCTCACAGCGTGGGCCGCACGATCGGTTGCGTTGGTCGCGGCCAGTCGCAACATCGCCTTGGCCTGATTGTCGATCGAGCCGGATTCGGTGCTCAGCCAGGCGTCAGCCACCGCCTGATCCAAGAAGGCCCTGGCCGAGCGCCAGGCCGCCTCGGCTTGTGCCACCTCGGCCTGCACGACCTGTCGTTCGGCAAGGACCCTCGAACTCAGCGCCGGCTTCTTGACCGCGGCGAGTTCGACGAAGTCATCGATCGATCGACGAGCGATTCCCAACGACACGGCAGCGACGCCCACGGCCAACGCGCCGAAGAACGGAAATCGGTACAGGGTGCGGCCGATCCGCGGACCATAGGCCATGTCGGCCCACCGGCCATCGGGGATCACGGCCCCGGTGACCTCGTAGTCGGTACTTCCCGTGCCCTTGAGCCCGGTGACGTGCCAGGTGTCGAGCAGCTCGACTTGGTCGCGGGCAAAGAAGACGAACGGCACCCGCAGTTGACGCCCGTCGCTGTCGGTGATCGGGTGATCGGGTGATACCCGTATCCCCCCACCGATCCAGTTGGCGTTGTAGCTGCCGCTTCCCCACGGCCATCGCCCGGAGACGACGAGGCCCGAACCATCTTCTGCCGGCCGGGCCTGACCCATCGGTCCGGCAAAGCCGGCAAGCGTGACCTCGGGCGAGCCGAACAAGGGCTCGAGCCAGCGTTCGTCCACATAACCGCTGACGAGCGACGTGGTGCACGAGATCATGGCGCACCAGCCCAGCGATGCTTCGTGATACGCGAGGCGCTCGACCGCATCCACGTAATCACCGATCGGCAATTCGGGTGCACCGACCTCGACCGGGGCGAAGCCTCGTGTGATGCCGGTTGCCGCGAGGCCGGCCGCCAGATCGGCCGGAAGCCGTCGGGCCTCGTCGATTTCGCTGGCGCGATCTCGAGCGTCCAAGCCGAGCGTTTCGAGGGCAGCGAGTGAGAGCGGCATGAGGTTGCAGGGTAGATGCCAGACCGTGGACATTCGAGTCGGAGGCCATCGGGCCCCGCCGACTGGTCGACCCACCGACAACCCTCGGATCGTCCCCGTTCAGGCCTCATGGCCGAGCCTCGTTGGTCGACACTGAGGCATGCTTCCCACGGACGGTGTCGGCGATGAGCCTGACAAGCATCTCAGCGTCGGCGACGTTCCCGATACGCTCCTCGACGAGTTGACCCGAGCACTCTGGAACTACCGGAGCGGCATGGAACGGGTCGAGTTTCTGCTCGAAGCTCAGCTGCTGTTTGCCGGCGCAGGACGCGACGAGCGAATGTCGATCATCGCCGACCTGATGGACGAGACGGCAACAGCCCTCGGCTCCCTCGCGCTCCAGCGCGAGATCATGCTCCGCGCCGGCTGGAAACAGGCTCCCACACTCGAGCAGTTGGCCCATTGGTCGGATGATCCGTGGTCGACCATCCTGCGAGATCACAGCGAGTGGCTCACTGCCAGCCTCGATCGGGTACGTGCCCTGCTCGACCAATGTCGCCTCACCCGAGGCTCGACCGAACAGCTCACCGATCAGCTCGCCGAACTGGTGGCAGAATCGTCCGGCTCGACGTCGGACGTCGATCCCCCGTCATCGAATTGGGCCGCGTGATGACCCACGACGTGGAGCTCAGCTCCCTCTGGGATCGTCTGCTCCTGGCAACCGCAAGTCACGAGCGGTCTCGCTTGGCCAGTCTCGAGCTCCAGGCCTCGGTACTGTCGGCGGTGGAGATGACACTCGACCCGCTGGGTCACAACAGCGTTGCCGATCGCCTGACGAGACTCTGGAACCGATTCGACGAACTCAGCACCCACCCGAACAATCGGGCGGTGCGCGAGCTGGTCCTTGGTGATGCCGAGGCGCTGGCAGCGGCTGTGCGACGGGACGCAACGATGATCGATGCTGCCCGGACGCGGGAACTCGATCATCTGCGCCGACGAGTGTCGAGGCTCAACGAATTGTTGATCGAATGGTCCGGCGAGACCGAGTCACCCGATGTCGGACTCGAGCTGTCATCGTTGGTGTCGGTCGAGGCGTCCGAGCGTCCACGGAGACGAGAGCAGCTGTGCTTCGATCATCCTTCGGTGATCGACCGGGGCCCCTTCGAGCTGATCGACCTCCAGACCAAGCCCTTCCGTCAGGTTGCCATCATCGACCACGCCGGCGGTCGCCTGCACCCCACGGGAGGATCGATTCACGGCAGCATCGTGCTGCTGAGTCGCTTCCTCCCGGCGTTGGCCACCTGGCTCCAACGACTCACGTCCTCCATGGCGGTGTCCATGAATCGCCTCCACCAGCTCGGTACCGGGCTGGATGGGACGACGGATCTTTCCTTGTTCGATCCGGCTGGACTGACCCCCAACACCTTCGCTGTCAATCCACCGCTCGTTGGCCATCCGGAGCGGTTGGCTGCCGGTGGTCCGGTCGACACCACCGCCTCGCCGCTCGACAACGGCATCGCCATGGCCATCGCCCGGCTCGGCACGGACCCGGCCGGACCGTGGGCACCGCTCAGGCAGGGCATCCACGAGCTGGGTGTGATGGTTGCCGACCTCAATGCCCAGGCCAACGCAGCGCGACATGCCTTTCATCGCGCCGAGCGCTCCCGTCAGGAGAGCTCGGTGAGCAGCCTGAACCGGAAGCTGGCCGGGCTGCTCAGCGCCCAGGAGGCGCTCGAAGCCGCAGCGCGTGTGGACGCGACCATCTCAGGAGTGCTCGACACGGTCGAATCCAGTACCGGCCTCGAGGCCCGTGCCAACAACTTGTCGTTTCGGGAGGACCGATGACCGACGATCCCGACCGAGGCCACGGCCACCGCCCGTCGGATGCCCCGGGCAAGACCACGCTGATGTTGGGGCTGTTGCGCGATCGCCGACGACTCGAACAACATCAGCGCAACCTGCGCTTCGCCGGCCGCTGGATCGACGCCGGCGACGTCGCACTGTCGCGTCTCGAACGGATCATCGACACCATGCTGGCCTCGATCGATGATCGATCAGGTTCGCAAGCGGTGGCCGCCGCAAACGGACTGGTTCCAGAACTCCGCCATCTCCTCAATGCGCAGCTCGAAGGTCGATTCCTGTTCGCCGGTACAGCGGCGCCGTCACAGGCATTCGACGAAGGGGGCCGCTACCGCGGCAACGACCTCCCGTTGGTGCTCCAGGTCACCGACGAGATCGCGTTGGCACTCGGTATCGACGGCAGCCACCTCTACTTGCCCGATCGACCCGACCGTTCGTTGTTGACGCTGGTGTCGGAGGCCGACGATCTCTCGAGGATCGAGAACGACTTGCGGCAGTTGCTCGAACAGGTGGGCCAGGGCCGGGACCGACTCCGGCGGCAACGCAACCAGCTTGGCGAGTTGCACGCCTCGATCGATGAGGCCATGGCGGACACTCACAACCACTGGATCGAGGCCCATCGACGCCCGCATCCCGAGGAACTTCGTGATCGTTGGACCGAAGCCAGCATCGACGCCACCCTGTCTGCTGCACTCTCGGCCATCAGCCACGCGATCGGTCCCACCATCGATCGTTCCGTTCGGGCCCGCAACAGTGAGCACTCTGCCGGCGCGAGCGCGAGACACGACCAATCGTCGGGCGACGTCCCGCTACTGGGCGACGACTAACGTCGCGGCCATGTGCCGCAACATCACCCCCCTGCGAGGACTCGAACCAGTCGCCACCGATGACGAGATCCGAGCCGCCGCTCTCCAGTACGTGCGCAAGGTCGGATCGTTGTCGAGCGTCAGCGCGGCGAACCGGGCAGCCGTCGACCGGGCAGTGGAGACCATTGCGCTCGCGACCGGTGTCTTACTGGCCGAACTCCCCGAACGCCGCAACCCTCCTCCGGTACTGCCGCCGATGCGCCGACGAGCCACGCCCGCCTGACACAGGGGCCGAGGGGGAAGCGGAGCGTTCGCGGCAGCCCTTCCGAAATCGGGGGTGGGCTGTGCTGTCGGTTCACGGCGCTGGTGAGCTCTGTTTGTTGGCGATGATGAGGTCGACGGTGGTCGGGCCTTCGAGGCGGCCCTCGACGATGTAGGGGGCCATC
>JAHECQ010000581.1 GCA_024641625.1 Acidimicrobiales bacterium
AAGATGCCCGAACCACGGTCGAGGTCGCCACTGCCGGGACCTATCACGTGTGGGTTCGGGCCAAGGATTGGGTGCCCTCGCATCATCCGGGCCGATTCGCCGTGACGGTCGGTGCCACTCGGATCGAGCGCGAGTTCGGGGCGAACGGCTTGGACTGGAGCTGGGAATGGGCCGGCACGGTGGTGCTCGAGGCTGGGTCGCTCGCGGTGACGCTCCACGATCTCACCGGGTTCGACGGTCGCTGCGACGCCATCTACCTCAGCCTCGGCGACACGCAACCGGTGGATGGTGCAGGCCCGGATGCCCGGGCATGGCGCCGACGGCTCCGGGGGCTTCCTGCCGACCCGGTTCCTGCCGGCGATTTCGATCTCGTGATCGTTGGAGGCGGAGTGACCGGCTCGGTCGGCGCCCTCGCCGCTGCGAGGCTCGGACTCGAAGTGGCACTCGTACAGAACCGTCCGGTGCTGGGCGGCAACGCAAGCCCCGAGATCGGGATCGGTCCACGAGGCGAGAAGGGCAACCTCGTCGCCGAGGCCATCGCCCGCAACCCCGGCGGCGGTCTCCAAGCCCTGCAGATGATTCAGGCCGAACCGAAGATCTCGGTGTTCACCGAGCATCAGGTGTACAACGCCGTCATGGATGGCGCATCGATCGTGTCGGTCGACGCTCGCGACGCCCGCACCGGACGTGAAGTTCGGCTCAGTGCCGCACAGTTCATCGACTGCTCGGGAACTGCGATCCTCGGGATCCTTGCCGGAGCGCCGACGATGTTCGGGGTCGAATCCTCCGCGGAGTTCGGCGAGAGCCTGGCTCCCGATCAACACCTCGATCAGCACCATGGCCACACGGTCTTCTTCAGAACACGCATGGCCGACGGGCCGGTCGAGTTCCCCGATGTGCCGTGGGCGATGGAGGTTGCCAAGGACTTCGCCGACCTTGGTGGCCAAGCGGCCGAGCCCGGTGTCGACAACGCCGACGGGCCCGTCGTCGCGTCCTTCCGTCCCGCCGAGGACGACTCGTTCGGCCAGCTCACGAGAAGGCTCACGCATTACTGGGAATATGGTCAGTGGAACGATCCGTACACCGAGGGAGAGCACATTCGCGACCACCTGTTGCGTGCGATCTACGGGACCATGTCGAACATCAAGACCATGGAACCCGAGACGTGGGCCAACCTCGAGTTCGACTGGGTCGCCCACGTCGCAGGCCAGGGTGAGTTCCGCCGGTACATCGGCGACCACATCCTCACCGAGAACGACATCCGCAATCATGTCGAGTTTCCCGACGCGGTCGTCAAGAACTCGGGGGCCTTCTGCCTTCACCACCCGATCCACGACGACTACAGCTTCCGTCTCAAGGGTTGGACCTGGGACACCCGAGACGATCAGCCCTTCGATGTCCCATTCCGCTGCCTCTATTCCGCCCATATCGACAACCTCATGATGGCGGGCAAGCACATCAGCGTCAGCCACGTCGCCGGGTCGGTCACCAAGTTCATGGGCAACGGCGCACAGCACGCAATCGCCACCGCCGCAGCAGCAGCGTTGTGTTGCCGGTACGCGGCATCACCACGACAGATCCACGACCGCCACCTGAGCGAACTGCACGCCATCGTGGCCGAAGTGCGCGACGGCTGACGCGCGGCCCCGCGACTGCCCTCGTCACCTGCTCTGGCTCACCAGCTCGGAACACGACGCTCTTCACGCCACCGATCCGCCGACTCTGTGAAGGCGAGGGCCACGAGAAAGCCCACGAGCGCCGGCCTCGGGAGCTCGAGGAGGAGAGGCGAACCGGCGGTCGGCGATGCGGAGCGCGGCGAGCCTGGAGTTCACTCGTGTCTGACCTGGAGTGGCTGAGCGTCACTTCGCCTCGAACTGGAGTGGCTGAGCGTCGGTTCTGACGCTCCGGCTCTCCAGATCGGGGACCACGGCCGAAAACGAGAGAGAGGCCCACCGGGGTGGGCCTCTGACCAGGAATTCAATGGAGCGGACGACGAGCTCACTGTTCGACCTGTTCCACATCGGCGAAGAACTCGAAGCACTCCTCGGTCTACCCGTCGACGTCGTCTCCACCGGCGGACTCAAGGAACGCGATCACCACATCCGGCAGGAAGCTGCACCGCTGTGAGCCGGAACGACGACCAACGCGTCGCCGACATCCTCGACGCAGCCAACGAACTCGCCAGCATCGCGGCTGTCGGCAACGACACGTTCGCATCGAGCCCGCTGCACATTCGCACCTCCGAACGGCTCCTGAAAATCACGGGTGCCACGTCCAAGGCTGGAACGTCGGCCAGGAAGGCCAACCGGTATGCCCCTCCAGACCGCGGCGGACAACCAGAACCGATCGAAATGCCGGTCATGCGTGGGTGAGCACTGGCTTGGATGGTGTCGTTCTGATCGGTGCGGAAACAGAGCACTTCGGCGATTGGCTCCCGGTTCGAGCCTGCGCGGAGCGCCGGTCAATCGGCGTCATGTGTGCGCGTCAGGGTCGTCACCCTGCTCGTCGAGCGCATAGGAGCGTGATGGATCCAGGGGACTCTTCAACCCGATCCGGTGGCCGTCCCCGTCACACACGATGCAGTAGCGCGCTCCGAAGAACGTGTCCCACGGCTCGACGCTGCTGCTGAACCCCGCAGCGACGACGCGATCGTGAAGATCATCGACAGCTGCTCGACTCGACACGTTGATATCGACGACAGTCGAGCCGGTGATAGGACCGGCGTACGCCGGGTCCCAGA
>JAHECQ010000582.1 GCA_024641625.1 Acidimicrobiales bacterium
CCGTTCTCTATTCCACCTACCAGACATCGCATGTCGGCCTGCACCATCGAGCCCAACTGCAGGCGGGCGAGTGGCTGCTGGTCCACGCCGGCGCCGGAGGTGTCGGCTCGGCCGCGGTGCAGCTGGGAGTAGCGGCCGGTGCTCGGGTGATCGCAACTGCGGGCAGCGGGCCGAAGCTGCAGCACTGTCTCGCCGACGGCGCCGAGCATGCCATTGACTACACCGATCCCGAGGGCATGTACCGCTCGGTCATGGAGCTCACCGACGGTCGTGGCGTCGACGTTGCCTTCGATCCGGTGGGTGGGCCGGTTGGTGACATCACGCGACGCCTCATGGCCTGGGAAGGTCGCCTGGTCGTCGTGGGCTTCGCTTCAGGCGCCATTCCGAGCTACCCGGCGAACCACGTGCTGGTCAAGAACTACTCGATCCTCGGTCTGCACTGGGGCGCCTATGTGGAACACGGCGGGCGAGCGGTGATCGAGGCCGCTCACGAAGACCTCATCGAGCTCTACCTGGCCGGCCGGATCAAACCGGGTATCACCGATCGAATTGCCCTCGACGATCTGCCATCCGCCCTCGAACGGCTCGAGGGCCGTCAGGTCAGCGGTCGTCTCGTCTTGGTTCCCTGATCGGCATCGAGGCTCAACCGAACGCTCCTCGTGCTCGCAGCGCCGCTACCTCCTCGGGTGAGAACCCCCACTCCGTCAGCGCATCGGCCCCGCCCTCACCGGGTGTGGGCGACACCCGCACGATCTCCGATGGTGTACGGCTGAAGCGAGGTGCAGGGGCCGGCTGCACGGTGTCGCCCACCTCGACGAAGGCATGCCGCTCGGCGTTCTGCGGATGCTGCGGGGCCTCGAGCAAGTCGAGAATGGGCATCACCGTGTCGTCGTCGCCATCGAAGAGCGATGCCCAGTGATCGCGCGGTCGGGTGAGGAACAACGTCGCCATTCGCGCCCGGTACGACGGCCAGTTGGCTCGGTCGTCGGCATCGCCGAGGTCACCGAGGTCGATGCCCGTCTTGTGGACGAAGTTCTTCAGGAACTTGCCCTGCAACAGGGCAGTCGACACGAACTTGCCGTCGGCGCAGGTCCACGTCCCGTAGCGCCAATCACCCCCATCGACCAGATTCGAAGCCCGTTCGTTGACCCAGGTGCCGCCGTGCAGGTTGCCGTAGAAGTACGCCATCAGGTTGAGTGCACCGTCTGCGATGGCAGCATCGACGACCTGACCCTGGCCCGAATGCTCGGCCTCACGCAACGCCGCGACCATCCCCAACGCCAGATAGATCCCGCCACCCCCGAGATCGCCGGCGAGGATGAGCGGGGGCGGTGGAGGCCGATCGGCATCGCCGATGGACCACAAGGCCCCCGTGACCGACAGGAAGTTGGCGTCGTAGCCGGCGCGTCCTGCGTTCGGTCCCTCTTGGCCCCATCCCGTCATCCGGCCATAGACCAGCTTGGGGTTGCGGGCGAGACACACGTCGGGACCCAGTCCCAGACGTTCGGCCACCCCCGGTCTGAATCCTTCGATGAGGCCATCGGCCTCCTCGACCAACCGCAGCACCTGCTCGACGTCGTCGGGATCCTTCAGGTCGAAGCGCACCGAACGTCGATTGCGATAGAGGTAGCGATACTTGTGGTCGGGGTAGCCGAGCTCCTGCTCTTCGACCCGGTCGACCAGCACGACATCGGCGCCCATGTCGGACAGCAACATGCCGGCGAATGGCCCTGGCCCGATGCAGAACAGTTCGACGATCTTGATGCCGCTGAGAGGGCCCATGTGCTCGCGTCCCGTGTTGGCGCCCTGGTGGCCGCCACTGTGGCGACAGGCTGTCCCCAGAATGGCGCGAGCTGTCGAGCATCGGCCAATCGGGTCCCCGAGACCCGGGTGCGGCTTCCACGCTCAGGTCAAGGCACACAGGCAGTGGGGCTTGACCGTCTCGGGCCCTGTGCTGTCGACAAGGTCGGATACCCTCGCGGCACGCCCAGACGATTGGCACGGTTCACCCATGGCGACCGACGAATCCGAGCGAGGCATCGGGGAGTTCCACCTCGATGCCATCGCGAATGCCGATCCCTACCCGTACTGGTACGGGGACCGCAACAAGCCTGACAGCAACCCGACGCTGGTGCGCACCGAGACCTGCGACCTTTGCGTCGTCGGAGGCGGTTACACCGGGCTGTGGACGGCCATCATCGCCAAGGAGCGCGATCCCTCACGTGACATCGTTCTCATCGATGCCCACGAGATCGGGTCCGCGGCCAGCGGCCGCAATGGAGGTTTCATGGAGTCGAGCCTCACCCACGGCGTTGCCAATGGCCAACAGCACTTTCCCGAGGAGATCGCACTGCTCGAGGAGCTCGGGTTGGCGAACCTCAACGAGATCGAGTCGGCGCTTCATCGCTATCGGATCGATTGCGGCTACGAGCGCACCGGGGTCATCGACGTCGCGACCAAGTTCCATTCGCCGTCGTACCTCGGCGAGCTCCGTGAGGACTTCCAAGAGTTGCGGTCCCTGGGTCAGCGCGTCGAGTGGCTCGACGCCGAGGACATGCGTGGCCAAGTCGACTCACCGACCTACACCGGTGGGCTGTGGCGCAAGGACCGTGCCGCGATCGTCGACCCCGCTCGCCTTGTCTGGGGACTGAAGGCTGCGGCCGAGTCGCTCGGCGTGCGCGTCTACGAGGACACCAAGGCCACATCGCTCGAGAAGGACGGTGTCGGCGTC
>JAHECQ010000116.1 GCA_024641625.1 Acidimicrobiales bacterium
GGCCGAACACGACCTCCCCGCCTACCCGTCGGTCCAGAACTACTACAGCCTGCTGACCCGCGGCCCCGAGCATGACGGTGTCTTCGATGCCTGTGCTCGTCATGGCATCGGATTCGTGCCCTACTTCCCCCTCGAATCGGGACTCCTGACCGGGAAGTACCGCCTCGGACAACCCCGACCCGAGGACTCCAGATTGGTCAAGTGGGGCGATCGGGCCAAGGCGTTCATCGACGACGACAAGCTCGTCAAGGTCGAACGCATGACCGTCTGGGCCGAGCAGCAGGGCCACACGATGCTCGAGCTGGCGATGAGTTGGCACACGTCCCATCCGCTGGTGGCATCGGTGATCGCCGGGGCCACTCGGCCCGAGCAGATCGTGGCCAACGTGGCGGCAGGATCGTGGCAGCTGACGGCGGAGGATCGTGCCGCAGTCGACGCCCTGCTCGGGGAATGAACCTCGGGGAATGAACCTCGGGGAATGAACAGAGAGCAGGGCACCTCATGAACAAACCCTTGATGAACAAACCCTTGATGAACAAACCCTTGGACCTGCCATTCGAGCGATGGACGCTCGTCGATGCCGTGCAGCAACAGGCGGCCGATCGCGGCGACCAACCGTTCCTGTCCTTTGCCGAGGGCGGTGACTTCACCTTTGGTGAGTTCGATGAAGCCACCGATCGAGTGGCTACCGCCCTGGCCGATCTGGGCGTGGACGAGGGCGACCGGGTCCTCGGACTGCTCACCAACAGCCGAGCGTTCATGGTGCTGATGATCGCGGCCCACAAACGCCGAGCGATCTTCGTGCCGATCAACACCGAACTGAAGGGTTCCTTCCTCGAGCATCAGGTGCACAACTCCGAACCGCGAGTCGTGGTCGTCGATGCCGAACTCCTCGACCAGTTCGAGCTGGTCGACACCTCAGGTGTCGGCATCGAGACCGTCGTCGTCGTCGGTGGGTTCGATGGTGATCTTCCCGCCTCGTTGTCCGGAGCCCGCCGCCTCTCCTCTGCCGAGCTCGAGGCAGTCGAGGCCCGGGCTGAGGCACTGGTGGCTCCCTCGCCGACCGATGTGTGCACGATCATGTACACCTCGGGTACCACCGGCCCCTCCAAGGGGGTGCTGATGCCTCAGGCCCACTGCTATCTGTTCGGACTCGGCACGACCCAAGCCATGTCGTTGACACCCAGCGACCATTACTACCTCTGCATGCCCATGTTCCATGCCAACGGGCTGTTCATGCAGGCCTTTGCCTGCCTGGTGGCCGGTTGCTCGGCGACGGTCGTCAAACGATTCAGCGTTTCGAACTGGCTCGATGACGTCATTGCCTGCGGCGCCACGGCCACCAACGCGCTGGGTGTCATGCCTGAGTTCATCTATCGGAGCCCGGCGTCTGCCCGCGATCGCGACCACCGACTCACCCGGGTCATGGCCATCCCCGTTGCCGAAGAGTGGGCGGATGCCTTCGAATCCCGCTTCGGAGTCGACATCATCCAGGGTTACGGCATGACCGAGATCAACATGGTGGCGTACAGCACGCCGGCCGAGCCCGTCGAAGCCGGTTGCGCCGGCTACGTGTTGTCCGATCATTTCGAGCTGATCATCGCCGATCCCGAAACCGACGCCCCGATGCCGGTCGGGGGCATCGGCGAGATTCTCGTTCGGCCACGAACGCCGTTCTGCTTCAACGTGGGCTACTTCAAGATGCCGGACAAGACCGTCGAGGCCTGGCGGAACCTCTGGTTCCACACCGGGGACGCCGGGCGGCTCGATGACCGTGGACGACTGCATTTCGTCGATCGCATCAAGGATCGGATTCGTCGCCGGGGCGAGAACATCTCCTCCTACGAGGTCGAGCAGGTACTGAATTCGCATCCCTCGGTCCTCGAAAGCGCGGCAGTGGGGATCAGGGTGGAAGGCGCCGGTGGCGAAGAGGAGATCAAGGCGGTCCTGGCCATCGACGGCGACGCACCCGACCTCGTGGCCCTGCTCGACTGGTGCGTCGAACGGATGCCTCGTTACACCGTGCCTCGGTACTTCGAGTTCGTGGCCGAGCTCGACAAGACGGCATCGGGCAAGATTCGCAAGCAGGCGCTTCGCGACGCCGGCGTGTCCAGCGGGACGCTCGACCGAGAGGCCGTCGGGTACGTCATCGCCCGATCCCGCTGACCCATGACCCCAGTCGGCGTGTCAGCTTGCGTCGGAGCGTCGTTGATGGTGGTCTAACGGTCTCCGAGCGCGCTGAGCGCCCTGCCACTGTGGAGGAAACCGTGGAAATCGATCTGATGACAGGTGCCTCGAGCTGGAAGGGTGCGGCCGATCTTGCCCGCACCGTCCAGGACGCCGGCTTCTCCGGAATGCTCTTCACCGAGACCAGCCAAGTGCCGTGGATGCAGATGGCCGCCGCGGCGATGGCCGCCCCCGAACTGTTCTTCACCACCGGGATCGCGGTGGCGTTCCCCCGCAGCCCGATGGTTTCGGCCGCAGTGGCCTATGAGTTCGCGGCCAACACCGACGGGCGATTCCGGCTCGGACTCGGTAGCCAGGTCAAGGCGCACATCACCCGGCGCTACGGCGCCGAGTTCGAGCACCCTGCGGCGCGGCTTCGGGACTATGTGCTGGCGGTCAAGGCCTGCTTCCGAGCCTTCAACCAAGAAGAGAAGCTTTCCCACGAGGGCGAGTTCTACAATCTTTCGTTGCTCCCCACCGACTGGGCACCCAAGGCGCACGGTCATCCCATGAAGGTCGACATCTCGGCTGTCGGTCCCCACATGATGAAGGTGGCCGGCGAAGTGGCCGACGGGATCCACGTGCACCCGCTCCACTCGATGCCCTACATCCAGAACCGCCTGTTGCCAGGTGTCGCCGAGGGTGCGTCGCTGGCTGGACGCGACGTTTCGGACATCGACCTCATCATCCCCGTGTTCGCGTGCCCCGGCGACACGCCACAGGAACGAGCTGCGCTGGTCGCTCGAGCGAAGCGCCAGATCGGCTTCTACGGCACCACGCCCAACTACGCCTTCCAGTTCGACGATCTCGGCTTCGAGGGAACGACATCGAAGCTCCGGGAGAAGATGAAGGTCGGTGACGTGGCCGCCATGGCCGATCTCATCACCGAGGAGATGCTCGACGCCTACGCCGTCGTTGGTACGTGGGACGAGATGGCCGGCAAGCTGCTCGATCGGTACGCAGGCACTGCTGCCCGCGTCGTCATGTACATGGCCGAGGACCAGATCCGTCACCAACCCGAGACGGCGGCCAAGTGGGGTGAGGTCGCTGCGGCCGTTCGCGCCGGCTGACGCTGCCGGTCGATGAGTTCAGCCGGCGCGTGGCGCGTCCGGGATATCCGATCCAGCAACAGGAGATGCAATGGTTGAGCGAGTAGCACTGGTCACCGGTGGAGGCAGCGGCATCGGCCGTCAGATCTGTCTGGCCCTGGCCGCCCAGGGTCGAAAAGTCGCCGCCGCTGACGTCAACGCTGCGGGTGCCGCCGAGACCGCGGCGCTGGTCGCAGCCGCCGGCGGCGTGGGAATCGGTGTGACCGTCGACGTCACCAGCCTCGACTCCGTGCACGACGGGCACCTTCAGGTCACCGACGAACTCGGTCCCGTCGAGATCCTGGTCAACTGCGCGGGGTGGGACATCCTCATGCCGTTCCTCGACACCGACGAAGACTTCTGGGACAAGGTGATCGAAATCAACTACAAGGGCGTCCTGCGCACCGTCCACACGGTACTGCCGTCGATGATCGAAGGAGGCTGGGGGCGAATCGTCAACATCAGCTCCGATGCTGCTCGTGTCGGTTCGTCGTTGGAGGCGGTCTACTCCGGCGCCAAGGGCGGAGTGATCTCCTTCACCAAGACCATCGCCCGCGAGGTCGCCCGCAAGGGCATCACTGCCAACGTGGTGTGCCCTGGGCCCACGGCCACGCCATTGCTCGACGGCATCGTCGAGGCATCGGCCGATGGCGAGAAGGTCATCGGTGCCATGGCCCGCGCGGTGCCGATGAAGCGAGTCGGCCAACCTCACGAGGTCGCGTCGGGCGTCGCCTACTTTGCCTCGGAGGAAGCCGGTTTCATCACCGGACAGACCCTGTCGGTCTCCGGCGGCCTCACGATGTCCTAGGCGCCGACGGAGCTGAGCGGGGCGGCCGCTCAGCTCATGGTTGCCTGGTCGTGGGGGAGCGAACCGCGGGCCGCGCGGAGATAGGCGTAGGGAGTCTCGTAGCGCAGGTTCGAGACCCGCGAGGTGTAGACGTCGGCGTAACGTTCCACCTGCCGGGCGAAGAGGCTCTTGTCGTTGCCGGCGCGCATCAGTGGCCCCCACGTCGGGTTCCCGATGTCGGCCGCCTTGCGGGCGAGCGGTGCAATGTGCTCGTCGAGGTCGATGGCGACGGCGCTGATGGCCGACAACTCGCTGGCTGCGGTCTTGCTGCCCGATCGGTCCCTGGCCAGACGCAGACGCGCTTGTTGACGGTCGAGTCGGACCTTCTCGGCCATCAGCCCTTCGAGCTCGCGTTGATCGTCGGCGAAGCCGATGGCGTCGAGGACTTCGGCCTCGAGCTCGCGAACGATCAGGGCGGTTCGCCAGTGCAGGACGTCCTTGGTCACGTGGACATCGCCGAAGAGGTGATCGCCCACGTACAGCGGCTGGCCCCCTGACAACCCGAGGCTTTCCTCGACCAGTCGGGCGTTGCCCCCGAAATAGACGTGCCCGGGTTCGAGTGGCCCGCGATGTGGCAACAACAGCGACTGTTGTTCGTCGACCACCCGATAGATGGGATCGGACTGGTGGAAGAATCTTGGCTTGTTGGCCGACACGATGACCAGATCGAAGAGGTCGCGCCAGGTCTTGCCCGGGGGGCAGAATCGGTCGACGCAATACGCCATCATCCGCTGGCTGTAGCTCCAGTCCGAGTTCGTGATGAGCAGCAACTGCTTTCCGGCGGCCCGTTGGTCGATCAGTGTCGGGACGAGACCGGGGTCGAGGTCGACGAATCGTTCGGGGTTCTCGATGATGTCGGCCTTGAGTGCGCCGGCGGTGTGGGTCTCGGTGAGGGCCTCGTCGACCACCTGGAAGAGGTCGCCATAGCTGGCGATTCCTGGCAGCGGCGCCCGGTCGTGGATGTCGATCAGCTGCGTCCAGAGGCTGGCCCGGGACAACTCGAACAGCGTGTTCATGAACTCGAAACGCGGCTCGGAGAGCTCGACGACCGTCTCGTGGTACACGCGACGTTGGTCCTCGAAGGACATGATCGTGTTGCCGTGCTGGGCCCGCACGACGTAGCCGAAACGGGTGGCCTTGATCACATTGCCCAGGCGCAGGTCGAAGGCAAGACCGATCGTGAAGGCGGCCGGATCGAACGTGAGATCGTCGACAGGGAACCCCCATCGCCCCAGGATGCTGCGGGCGTACTCGAACGCATCGCGCTCCCACTCCTCGATTCGATAGTGGATCAGCGTGTAGTCCATGTCGTAACCGACGGCCTGGACGGCTCGAAGGTTCAAGGTACGGTTGGCAAAGACGCCACGCTCCGGCGGGGCCGGTTCGACCAGTTCGAATCCGTCCTCGACAGCGGCAGTGTCCGAGCGCAGTGGAGGCTGGGCCATGGGGGCACCGTAGCCTGGCCGTTGATGATGGCAATGCACATGATGTGGCCCCGAGACCGAGAGTCGTACAAGGGGGTGAAGATCGACCGCGAGTCAGCAGCGCGGGTATGGCGCTTCGCTGCCGTCTACCGGCGGATGGTCGTCGGATTCCTCGTCGCCGTGGTCGCCCAGGCCTTGCTGGGGCTGGTCGCACCCTTGCTGTTCGGTCGCATCATCGATCAGGCCATCCCCAACCAGGACAAGCGCCAGTTGGCCCTGTTTGCTGTGTTGATCGTCGGCGCCTCGCTGCTCGAGGGCGTGGTCTCCCTCTTCGAGCGCTACTGGTCGTCCCGAATCGGCGAAGGCGTCATCTTCGATCTCCGAACCGCCTTGTTCGATCATGTGCAGCGCCTGCCCATCGCGTTCTTCACTCGCACCCAGACGGGCACGCTCACCAACCGTCTGAACAACGATGTCATCGGCGCCCAGCGAGCCCTGACCGCCACGTTGGGCACGGTGGTGTCCAACGTCATCACCTTGTTGACGACACTCATCGCGATGATGGTGCTCGAGTGGCGCCTGACCCTCCTCGCCATTTTGCTGACGCCCTTCTTCGTCTTCCCGTACCAACGCATCGGCGAGATCCAGCAGGGCATCACCCGCGAGGGGATGGATCTGAACGCAGCGATGAACTCGACCATGACCGAGCGCTTCAACGTCGCGGGGGCGCTGCTGGCCAAGCTCTTCGGTCGCCACGACAGCGAGACGAAGCTGTTTCGGGAGCGGGCCGGCCGGGTGCGTGACATCGGCGTCCGCTCTGCCATGTTCACCCGCGGGTTCATGATCGCCCTCAGCCTCCTGGGGGCCATCGGAACGGCGCTGGTCTATGGACTGGGCGGACTCTTCGCCATCAACGGCACCTTCTCCGTTGGCCAGTTGGCCACCATGGGCCTGCTCGTCGGGCGCGTCTATGGTCCCCTGACCAGTCTCACCAACGCTCGTATCGATGTGCTCACTGCGCTGGTCAGCTTCGACCGCGTGTTCGAAGTGCTCGACAGCGAGATCCCCCTGTCGGACCGGGATGACGCCGTCGACCTGGTCGATCCCCAGGGTCGGATCGAGTTCGACCACGTCACGTTCCGCTACCCGGGTGCAGGCGAGACCATCATCGCCTCGCTGGAGACTCCGAGCGCCGCCGGCGATACCGGCATCCCCGAGCCGGTCATTCGCGATCTGGACGTGACGATCGAACCTGGGCAGCTGGTTGCCCTGGTCGGGCCTTCGGGTGCGGGCAAGACCACGATCACCAACCTCGTGCCTCGTCTCTACGATGTCACCGAAGGCGCAGTGCGAATCGATGGTCGGGATGTACGCGAGTACAAGCAGGAATCGCTACGGGCGGCCATCGGCGTGGTCGTCCAGGACCCACACCTGTTCCATGAGTCGATCGCCGCCAATCTCCGCTATGCCCGACCCGAGGCCACCGACGCCGATCTGGTCGAGGCCTGTCGAGCTGCCCAGATCCACGAGGTCATCGCCAAGCTTCCCGGCGGCTATGACACCATCGTCGGCGAGCGTGGCTACCGCTTCTCCGGAGGCGAGAAGCAGCGTTTGTCGATTGCGCGCATGCTGCTGAAGGATCCGGCGATCGTCGTCCTCGACGAGGCAACCAGCCATCTCGACTCCGAGAACGAGTCGTTGGTCCAGGCTGCGTTGGCCAAGGCACTGGATGGTCGCACCGCGTTGGTGATCGCCCACCGCCTGTCCACCATCACCGACGCCGACAAGATTCTGGTGTTGGCCGATGGTGAACTCGTCCAGCAGGGGACCCATGATGAACTCATCGCCAGCGGCGGTCTCTATGCCGACCTCTACCACCGTCTCGTTCGTGGTGAATCGCCGACCGAGTCAGGCGTTCTTGATGAGCAGGCCACCGTCAACGGGTAGCACCGCTCCCGTCATGTAGCGGCTCGCTGGCAGGCAGAAGTTCAACGTGCCATGGGCAACCTCCTCGGGGATGCCATAGCGGCCGATGGCCGTTCGACGTTTGGCGAAGATCTCGCGGCCTTGTTCGGAGATGTCCTCGGTGAGGCCGGTGAGGATCGGTCCCGGACAGATGCAGTTGACGGTGATGCCTTCGCGCCCGAGGTCCACGGCCAGACCCTTGGTCAGACCGATCACGCCGTGCTTTGCGGCCACGTAGGGACTGTTGTACTTGGTGGCGCCCCAGCCCTCGGTCGAGGCAATGTTGACGATCCGGGCCGAGTCGGACTGACGCAGCGCGGGGAGCGCGGCGCGGATGAGTCTGGTGTGGGCGGTGAGCAGGACATCGATCGAGGTGGCCCAATTGTCCTCGTACTCGGGGCTGTCGATGGCGGAGAACAAGGCGATGCCGGCATTGTTGACGATGATGTCCAGTTGACCGAAGGTGTCGATCACCTGGGCCACCACCTCCTGGGCCCGTGCTCCGTCGGTCACATCGAAGGCCCAGCCGTGGGCCGACCCTCCGGCTGCGGTGATCTCCTCGACCACGGCGGCCACTCGGTCGGTGCCGAGGTCCGTCACCGCCACATGGGCACCCTCGTCAGCGAAGAGATGCGCAGTGGCACGGCCCATGCCCGAGGCGGCGCCGGTAATGATGGCAACTCGACCCTCGATCGAGCGGCTGAGTTGGCTGAGACGTTCGGTCATCGAAGGAGCCTTGCAGATTCGGCGCAGGGGTGGCTATTCGGCATCTGACTTGCGAAGATGCCCGAATGATCCGACCACGCGTGGATGTCAACACCCTCGTCGATCTGACTGCGGTCGAACAGCGCGGCCTGCTCGAAGCGGGGGACGTGTCGGCCCGTGAGCTGCTGGATGCGCATCTGGACCGAGTCGAGCAGGTGAATCCGACTGTCAATGCCGTGGTGGCCCTCGACCCCGAGATCGGACGGGCGCGAGCAGCCGCGGTCGATGAAGCCCGGGCCGCCGGACGTCCGATGGGCCCCCTTGCCGGCCTGGTCACCGCTCACAAGGACCTGACCGACACCGCCGACTTCCCGACGACGCTCGGGTCCCCGCTCTTCGCTGACCGCCGACCCAAGACCGACAGTCTGCTGGTCTCACGGGTGAAGGCTGCCGGCGCCGTTGCCATCGGCAAGACCAACACCCCCGAGTTCGGACGCGGTAGTCATACCTTCAATCCGGTGTACGGCATCACGCGCAACCCCTATGACACCACAAGGACGGCCGGCGGCTCGTCGGGCGGTGCCGCAGTCTCCCTGGCCACCAGCATGGTGGCCATCGCCGATGGTAGTGACATGGGCGGCTCGCTTCGGAATCCGGCCGGCTGGAACAATGTGGTCGGCTTCCGGGCATCTCCCGGTGTGGTGCCATCGGTGGCGCCGGGCCCACCATGGCCTCGCCTGGGTACCGAGGGAGCCATGGGCCGCACGGTCGACGATCTCGTCCTGCTCCTGGAAGTGCTGTCGCCCCGCCACCTCGCCGATCCGCTTTCGGCGGGTCTCGACAGTTCCGAGCTCAAGGCCGGAGATGGCCTGGTTGCGCCCATGGATCGCCCGCTGCGGGTGGCGTGGAGTCCCCAACTCGGCGGCCTTCCGGTGGAAGCCGACGTCCGGGACGCGCTGGCGGGTGTTCCTGACATCTGCGCAGATCTCGGCTGGGGCATCGAGGAGGCCCAACCCGACTTCTCCGACGCCGACGAGGTCTTCGCCACTCTCCGAGGTTGGCTGATGGCCCACGGAACGGTTGCGGCCCTCGGAGACCGTCGGTCACAGTTGAAGGAGACCATTCAGCTCGAAGCTGCCGGAGGAGCCGAGGTGACCGCGGGACAGGTCTATGGCGCGTTGGCACGTCTCGGTGAGCTGTGGCGTCGGGCTGCGTCGTTCTTCGAGCATTACGACCTGCTTCTCGGCCCGGTCAGCCAGGTGTCACCGTTCCCGGTCGAGACCGAGTACCCGATGGTGATCGACGGCCGGCCGATGGACAGCTACATCGATTGGATGCGGTCGTGCTGCCGGATCACGGTGATGGGCAGCCCGGCCGCATCGGTGCCCGCCGGTTTCACCACCGGCGGTCTGCCCACCGGAGTGCAGATCATCGGTGGCCCCGGCGCCGACATCACCGTCTTGCGGGCGGCCAAGTCATTCGAGCAGGCCACCGGTGGACACTACGCTCGCCGCCCCCCGCTGCTCTCCCTCGCTCGGAACAGGTCGGGTTCGTTGTAGACGGGCCGGGAACCGTTCAGCGCAGCCACGATCGCCGCCATCTCCTCCTCGTCGGAGCCTTCGCCGAGAAGCAGACTGCGCATCTCGACGATCAGGACCACGGCGATCACGAGCAGGAGCAGGCCGATGGCAAGCGTGCCGATGCCATCCCACACCGGCGCCTCGGCGAAATGGGCGATGAGCACGGCGGTGAAGGCGAATGCCAGGCCGAAGAGCGCACCGAAGTCCTCCAGAAGTAACGCTCGCGGCCCTAAC
>JAHECQ010000117.1 GCA_024641625.1 Acidimicrobiales bacterium
CATCAGACCGCCCCAACAGGCCTGCTCCCCCTGGGTGACGTCGCGGCCGTACTCCTCGGCCGTCCTGTCGTAGGCCTCCCAGATCCCTCGGAGAAGCTCCGGTCCCCCACCCAACACGATCGATTTGCCACCGTACCGACCCCAGAATGCGGCGGTACGGGCCGATCCGGTGAAGCCGGAGTAGATCTTGGGGTGCGGCGTCTGGAAGGGCCTCGGCGCGATGCCGGTCTTCCGAACGGTCATGTCGTCATCGAACCCCGAACCGTACTTCGTGTAGACGTCGTGGGGGTGCGGGTTCCGCTCGAAGTTGGGGAAGGTCCAGAACTCCCCGTCATAACGGAACGTCTCGTTCAACAGTGCCGTGTAGACGATGTCGACGTACTCCTCGAAGTAACGCCGGTTGAGGAGGTCTTCCTCGGTGTCCTTGTTCCAGGGCCCGACAGGACCCACATCCTCTCGCACCATGAAGTTCTCGACCCAACGGGCCTGGTACCCGCGGACGAGCCCGACGGCGAATCGCCCCTGATGCATGTGATCGAGCGTTGCGATGTTCTCGGCGACCCGGAGCGGGTTGTGGGTCGTCGACACATAGCCACAGGTCAGAATGGTCATTCGCTCGCGATGCTGTCCCAGGTAGAGCGACATCATGCCGGGATCGTTGATGATCTCGAATCCCTCGATCTGGAGATGGTGCTCGGGATGACCGAAGGCGCTGTAGCCCGCCTGGTCGGCCACTCGCACGAGTTCCCCGAGCTCCCCGAGGAAGCGCTGATACAAATCGTTGCGCAGACCGGCCTTGCCCTCCTCCAGCTCTTTGCGGCGGCCGATGGTTCCGTACACGAACAGGTCGAAGTCGAGCATCACGACAGCGTGCCAAATTCGGCTGTCAGTGGGGTAATCGGCCCCGTGGGCAACACCGACCACCCAGCCGGGCGTTGATCAGCGTCGGCAGGCGTCGGCCGCCGCCGACGTGACACGACAGGCGATCAACCACGATCGGTCCCCGTTGCCTTGGTCGACCGTAGGCGTCCGATGGGCCACGAACCACTGACCGCTGTCGTCGATCCACCGGGCGAGCGAGGCCTGGTCCTCCCAGAGCACGACGTCGATGCCTCGCCGATCGAGTACCTCGCCGAAGTCGCCGCCGAAGACCAGCACATCGAGGTCGTCGAGCACATCCTGGGGATAGAAATCGAATCGGTCGTCGACGAAGACCTGGGCGCGATCGCCGAACCGCATCTCGAGGTAGTTCCCATCGGTCTCGCGAGTGAGCAGCCGCACCTGCGGATTGGCCACGAGGGCACGCTCTTCGAGCCAGGTGACCTCACCCTGCGGGTAGCCCCGAAGATCGAGCGGGCCTTCCTGAGTCACCACGAAGATGGCAACCGATGCGACCGTTGCGGCGACGGCGACCACCACCCGGGGAACCAGACCGGTGGCTGCACCGTCGATGCTGAAGGTACGGATCGAACTCAGCGCAGGCGAAGCCGCCCAGACCAGGACGATCGCCGCCGGCCCCACGTTGCGGATGGCGATGAGGCCCGCCAGCACCATCAGGAAACCGGGAACCAGATGTCGCCACTTGGCTCCCAGCTTCGCCGCAACCACGAGCAGTCCGATGAGTGCCAGGAACCCCCACTCTGCCGGCGTCTCGAAGGTGGGCGCCGACCACTCGATGACGTTGCGCAGCGCCTCCTTCTTCTCGAGCAGGGCGACCGGGAACCAGAGCAGACGCGGACCCAAGGGATTCAACCCTCCCAGGGCAATGCCGGCACAGGTCCACCCCAGCACTTTCATCTCGTGCGAGACGAGCACGGCACGCCAGCTCGCGGCATTCCGAGGCAGCTGGTCCAGCACCTGTCCACCGAGCATCGCCAGCAGCACCACGACCGCCAGGGGGAACGAGCCGTGCGTGTTCACCCAGATCCACATGACCGGCAGCAGCATCGCCTTCGGGAGCCGATGATCGACCACCAGCAACATGGCGGCCAGGCCGAGCAGACCGAACAGGAGTGGGCGGGGCGACCACAGCAGGGTGCCCAACACGATGGCGGGGCCGACGACCGCGACCCGTGGCAGGAGGTGTCGAGCAGGCGCTGCCAGCGCCCAGATCGCCACGACCAGGACCAGACACAAGACGCCGTTGAGGACTCGGAGCGACCACTCCCCCACGAACTCGGACAATCCGGCGTACAGCACGCTGGCCAACCAGCTCTGGACGGTGACCGGAAGTCCGGCTGCGGTGAACGAGTAGGGGTCGACGTGAGGGATCCCCTCGCCCTCCCAGAACTGCCGGCCGTTGGCGAAGTGGGTGAAGAAGCTGTTGTCCGAAATCGCCCGGCTTCCGATCACGAATCCGGCGACAGCCAGGATCGACCCGATCGCCGACGCAAGGGTGACCCCGCGATGCCGCGTGCCCTCCGTCGCGGTGATCGGCGTCTCGAGATCTGACGTGTCGAGATCTGACGTGTCGAGATCTGACGTGTCGAGATCTGACGTGTCGAGATCTGACACAGCAGAACCGGGCCCGGCGAGGCGCGTCGTCGACCTCGTGGAGCGGGTGCCCGGTGTGGGTCGACCCACGGGGGTGATCTTGGCGCTCACATCAGCCCGTTGAGGAGACGCCCAGCCACGTCACTTCGCGAAGCCCTCGGTGATGTTGATGATGGCGGGGCCCAGGACGACGACGAACAGTGCGGGAAAGATGCAGAAGACCATGGGGATCATCATCTTGACCGGTGCCTTCTGGGCCTTCTCCTGGGCACGCTGACGGCGACGGATACGCATCTCGTCGGCTTGGGCCCGCAACACCCGGCCGATGCTCACACCGAAGGTGTCGGCCTGGATCATGGCCAGTACGAACGAACGAACCTCGGGGCTGTCACATCGTTCTTCCATCGCTCGAAGCGCATCCGAACGAGTGGACCCGGCGCGACTTTCACCGAGCACACGAGCGAACTCGTCGGACAGTTCGCCGGGGACATTGGCGATGACCCGATCGAGTGCCTGCTCGAACCCGAGCCCGGCTTCGACCGAGATGACCAACAAGTCGAGGACATCGGGCAGCGCGCGTTGGATCGCCGTCTGCCGGGCGCCGACCTTCTTCTTCAGGGTCGACATCGGGCCCAGGGCACCGATCATCACGCCGAGACCGAGGATGGCCCACAGCAGCAGGCCACTGAGCGCCAGCGGGTTGACGACGAGGTGGATGAGTATCCAGACCGGGATGAACACGAAGCCCATCAAGCGCATGGCCAGGAAGCGCTCGACCTTGTCGGGCGAGTTGATGCCGGCCTGCACATGCAGCTTGCGGATCTGCTCGATGTACTCCGGCGGGTTGAAGCGCGCACCGATCTTGGCGATGCGTTCGCTGAAGCCACCGAGCACGCGCTCCTTGAGCGGAATGAGCAGTTCCTTGTCACGAACGCTCTCGACTTCGTAGTCATCGAGCTGTCGCAGTGAGGATCGCAATGCCGCCCGCTCCTCGAACTGCGAGAAGAGGAGGTACATCGCCATTCCGACGCCGGCGCCGAGGGCTCCGATGAGGACCTTGGGTCCGAGTTGTGCGAGGAGATCAAACATTGATCGTGATCACCTTCTTCATCCAGGCCATTCCAATGGCGGCGGAAACGAATCCCAAGCCGAGGAACACGTGTCCCAGGGTTCGGGAGAAGAGCACGGCGATGTAGTCCGGATTCATCAGCCACATCACGAAGCCCAGACCCGGCGGGAGGCCGCCGAGGATGATGGCCGACATCTTGCCCTCCGCGGTCAGCGCGGCGACCTCGCCGTGCAGCCGTTCGCGAGCGATCATCGTGTCCGAAACGGTCATCAGGAGCTCGTTCAGGTTGCCACCGACCTCGCGCTGGATACCGATGGCCATGACGGCCCAGGCGAAGTCGGCGCTCGAGAGCCGTTCAGCGGTCGAACTCAGTGCATCTTCGATCTCACGACCCAGGCGAGCCTCGGTCATGACTCGGCGGAGCTCGTAGCCCATCGGGTCGGAGATCTCGTGCGAGACCGCCTCGAGGCCCTGCGGCAGCGAATACCCGGCACGCAGGGTTCCGGCCAGGAGCTGCAGGGTGTCCGGGAGCTGCTTCTCGAAAGCTCGGATGCGACGTGAAGCCTTGAAGCGAACGAAGCCGATGATCGACACGGCAATGATGATCGTCAGGAAGAGTGCGCCGAAGAGACTGCGGGTCAGTATGAAGGAGAACGCCGAGCCGATGAACACCGACGCCAGGTAGAACGACATCGCCTCGCCGGGGCGAAGCGGCATGTTCGCACGCTCGAGCAGTTCCTCCACCTTGTTGAGGAACCCTCGGTCCTCGGCGAAGCTCTCGGAGAACTCGACGGCACGTCGAACCAGCGCGGTCTGCACCAACGCCTGCTCCTCGTCATCGAGTTCCTTGCCGATCTGCTCGCCGCTGTAACGATCGAGCAGGCCTTCCAGCGACGTCTCGCCCGAAAGGAAGAGCGACCCAGCGGCGAAGACGGCCAGTGACAACCCGATGAAGGCCAAGCCGACAGCGAGGTAGAGGCCGATCTCGGTTCGGAAGAAGGCGGGGCCACCCGGTTCGATGGCGGCGACCGGAGCCAGCGCCACCACCCGATCCTGCAGCATCCCCCCGGCGTAGGAGTAGGCGGCCTGCGCCGAGCCGATCGTCAACACTGCGTCGCCGCGGACGCTCGGAGAGGTCGCACCGGGGTAGGTGATCAGGAGTCGGTTACCGGCCACAGCCGTCGCCTGAGCGATCGCCGGGCCCACCTCGGCAGCGGTGTTGGCACCGAACGAGGTGCCACCTGCGCTGGCGCTGATCTGCGAGAGGCCTGATTCGCCACCGGCGTAGCGCACCGAGACGAGCTGCGCCTTCTTGATACCGACTGCTCGAGCTGCGTCGAGTGCGCTGATCGAGGATCCGAGGTCCGGACCACCCGAGATGGCCACCACGGTGGCAAAGGCCTCCGAGCGGTCGGTCACCAGCGACGCTGCCCGGTCGATCGCGTTGAAGAGCGTCGCATCCTGGGAGTAGTCGATGGCCTCGACCGACGATGCGGCTGCTTCGTGGTCGGTCGTCGGGGTCACCTTGACCGTGGCCGAGTTGGCGGCGGCAACCACCGAGACCGAGACTCCGGCGGGCAGCGCACGGATGTCGGCAGCGACCGCTTCCTTGATCTTCGCCAGGACGTCACCGGTAGCGAGACGTCGACTGGTGTCGATCACGTACACGATTTCAACCGGACGTCCGGCATCGTTGGCGGTGCGAACGCTCGACACGGCAACCGGCTGACCGTCTTCGACCAAGTTGACCGATTCGGACGCAATGTCGTATGTGTCGGCCAGGACCGAGATCTCGACCGGGTCCACCGACGCATCGACGCGATGGACCACCAGCACCCCGGGGCCCGCGGCACCTGTCGGCCGGCCGTCATCGGCTTGAGCCGGGGCGTCGAGTCCCTCCTGTGCGTTGGCCGGGGTCGCCAGCCACGACAGCGAGAGCCACGACATCGACAGCATGGCCAGGAGCAGTGCGGTGAGCATTGCCGGAAGTCGACCCGATCGTGTCGTCGGGCTTGGATGGGTACTCATGTGGCTCATCGTCTCCGTCCCTGAGATGGCGCTGACTCCACGCCCGTCGAGAACATCTCGGGGCCGAGGCGAATGCCGTGATCGGCGAGTTTCTGGGCGAACTTCGGCCGGACACCGGTGGGCTTGAGTTGACCCTTGAAGCGACCCTGCTCGTCGACGCCGGCGCTGTAGTCGAACAGGAAGACGTCCTGGAGGGTGACCACTTCACCTTCCATGCCGGCCACTTCGGTGATGTGGGTGATGCGGCGGCTGCCGTCCCGGAGACGCTGCAGCTGGACGATCATGTCCACGGCGCTGGCGATCTGCTCCCTGATGGCTCGCACGGGAAGGTCGTAGCCGGCCATCAGCACGAGGGTTTCCAACCGGCTGAGGGTGTCACGAGGATTGTTGGCGTGCAACGTGGTCAGCGAGCCGTCGTGGCCGGTGTTCATGGCCTGCAACATGTCGAGCGCTTCGCCTGAACGGCACTCCCCGACGACGATGCGGTCGGGACGCATGCGCAGCGTGTTCTTCACGAGGTCGCGGATCGTGACCTCGCCCTTGCCTTCCACGTTCGGCGGCCGGGTCTCGAGCGACAGGACGTGGTCCTGGGCGAGCTGCAACTCCTTGGCGTCCTCGACGGTGATGATGCGCTCGTCGGTGGGGATGAAGGACGACAACACGTTGAGGGTGGTCGTCTTTCCGGTGCCGGTGCCGCCGGCTACGAGCACGTTGAGTTTGCCGACGATGCAGGCCTGGAGGAATCGGGCGGAGTGCACGCTGAGCGTGCCGAACCGAATCAGATCATCGATGCGCAGCGGGTCGGCTGCGAACTTTCGGATGGTGAGGAAGGGGCCACCGACGGCCAGCGGTGAGATCACCGCATTCACGCGGGAGCCGTCGGGCAGACGAGCATCGCACAAGGGGGAGGACTCGTCGATGCGACGCCCGACCTGCGCCACGATCTTGTCGATGATGCGCCGGAGGTGCATCTCGTCGACGAAGGTCACGTCGTCGAGCGTGAGCTTGCCGCTCCGTTCCACGTAGATCTGCTTGGGCCCGTTGCACATGATTTCCGAGACGTCGTCGTCGCGCAACAACTTGTCGATCGGGCCGTATCCGAGGATGTCGTCGGACACGTCCTGGATCAGTTGCGCCTTGTCGGCGGCCGACAACGGGGTGCGCTCTTGGGCAATGGCCGAGTGCAGCGCCTCGTGGACCTTGCGGCGAAGTTCGTCCTCTTCGAGACGCTTGTCGTAGAGAATCGGGCCGAGTTCCTCGATCAGCGCCGAGTGCACGCGGTGGCGGAGTTCGTCCAGGCCGGGGTCCTTGCGGTGACCGAGCGAACTGCTCGAAGCACCACCCCCGCCGCCCGTTTCGTGGAGTCTCTTGTACAGCGACATCTTCTAGCCCACTCTCACTTGCTCGATCACTTGCACACTCCGCACTTACTTGGTCCTTCGCCTGAATGGTTGAGGTCGGTCAGCCCCGCTTGAAGAGGCGCCGACCTCCTGGTGCACTCATCGGCCGAGCCGACGCTCCGTTGAGGAATGACAGCGCCAACTGCTCGAGTGCCTTGGCCACCTCGCTCCGAGGGGCCGACAACACGACCGGCGATCCCTTGTTCACCGAGATCGGAACGACGACATCCGAGGGGATGTGGGCCACTGCGTGGATGTGCAGGGTCTTCTCCACCTCGGCCACGTCCAACTTGACCTTCGAGTCGGCTCGATTGAGCACCAACTGGATCTTCTCCAGCGGCACGCTGAGCTGCTTCAGGGTCGTGAGGCCGATCTTGACATTCTTGATGTTCGGAATGTCGAGGCCGGCCACCAGCACGATGTGATCGCTCGCCTCGATCAGGCTCAGCACCACATCGTTGAAATATGCAGGAAGATCGATGATGACGTGTCCGGCAATCGAACGGACCATCTCGATCAATCGAACCATCTGTTCGCCGGTGATCTGGTCGGCGAAGGTCGGCTCGGTCGGAGCGGCCATCACGAGCAGACCGGAGGGTTCGTGCACCGACATGAGATCACGAAGCAGCCCGGGATCGAGCTTGTCGATCTGGGAGATCGCGTCGACCACCGTGTGCTGAGGTTGGATCTTGAGCATGACAGCGGCGTCCCCGAACTGGAGATGGCCGTCGATGAGCACCACCGGCCGATCGGACATTCGGGCCAAGGCCACAGCGACGTTCGTCGCGATCACCGACTTGCCCGAGCCACCCTTGGTCGAGAACACGGTGATCACCTGACCGGGCTCACCGTCGTCCAACTCGTTCATGGTCGGGGCAGATCCGGCCATCATCGGGCGCGGTACGGGCATGCTGCCCAGGCTCTCGGCCACCCGGCCGACGGTGTCGACCAGCTGCATCTGATCGATTGGGGCCGTCAGGACGTCCTTCACTCCGGCTCGAAGGGCCGTGTGGAGAAGCGTCGTCGACAACTCGCTGGTCACCAGAATGGCGCCCACCTCGGGGTTCGTCCGGCTCCAACGCTCGACCACTGCCAGATCGGTCGGGTCGACACACGATGGTCCCAGAATGACCACGATCGGCGACATGCCGAACCGGCTCTCGAGGTCGAGCAGTGATGGCGCCGTGGCGACACCCTGTCCGAGCTGTTGAGCCAGATAGTCACGAACCGCCTGGTCGTTGTCGACGACCGCCAGTGCGGCGCCGTTGGGAAGACCGACGTCGGAACCGAAGTCTTCGACATCGGACAACGCGCCGGCTTCATGGCCCGGATCATCGAAGGACGAGAAGTCGTCCAGTCCGAAACTGTCGAAGTCAGTGAAGTGGTCGGTCATCGTGTCATCTCCGCGGGCATGGTGTTGCGTGAACGAATGGACTGGGTCGGCAACGGTTACTGGTTGGTGTCGGACTCAGGAGTGGGTTCGACGATCGTGACGCCGAGATACGGCGTGAGGAAGGCTTCGTTCTCACCGGGGAGCCTCGGCTCGTCCAGCACCAACGGCGGGATGACCCGCGGGGTGTAGGTGGAGGGCACGAGCGACAGGTAGATGTTCTCGAGACCGACACCCAGGATGCGCTGCACTGCCTCTGGCGGTACTGCCAGCGTGATCAGGCCCTGGTTGGCGGCCAACGGCGCAGCAGCAGCGCTGCCGTCCTCGTTGGTCTCCACCGAGGCACCAAGATCGGAGGTCAGGTTTCGGTCGACCGCGAGCACTTCGGCCTTCTGGAACAGGTACCGGGGGTCGGTGGTGTAGGGCCGGGTTCGCGTGTCCGGGCTCGCCGTCGCTGCCGCAACCGCCGGATCGGCCGAGCCGGAGGCATCGGCGGCGATGGGGAACTTGGCCAGGATGTTCACGAAGTCGCCGGGCTCGATCATGTACGCCGCACCGGCGACCTGATCGAGGGTGAAGCTGACCGTCACCATGTTCCGCTCCTCGAGACGATCGGTCACACCGGTGGCGACCACGTTCGGAGCGACGAACTGTCCGGCCACCACGATGGTGTTGGCGGGCAGATCAGTGACGGCAACCAGGCCGGCCAGCTCGGTGGTGGGGTCCTGGATGGCGGTCGCCGGGAAGTAGTCGACCGGGATCTCCTGCTGGGCGATGAGACCGGTGGCCAGCACCTGCGCCGCGGGCGTGCCCTTGGGAATCGGATCCTGCACGATCCAAACCGTCTTGAGTTGCTGCCCCTCGGTCTGCGCGGTCTCGAGACCTCGGACATAGAACAGCAAGCCAACGGCCGACAGCGCACCGATCGCAATTGCTACTAGAAGGATTATTACTCGTCGTGAACTCACGCCACGCTCCTGGTCCACTCACCGGGTGACTTTCACCCGTCCGTTCTGACTCAGGAGTTCATGTCGGCCGAACATGACCTTGCACTTAGGACTTCTTGCCCAAACTTTCACCACAAAACGACCCGAGCCCCGGAACTTGGTGTCCAAGTCCGAGGCTCACGGTCGATTTCCTGCTCCCACTCGGCGCCGCACCGCACTGCCGCGCCGGGCGCGGGCGTCGCGATGGGGTTCGGTCGAAGAGAGGCGATCAGGCTTCTTCGGATACCTCGGCGTCGCCCTCGGCCGCGGCCTCGACGTCGGTGTCGGGTGCCGGCGACCCGCCACTGAGGTCCTCGTAGTACTCGGCCCACGCGGCTTCAGTGGCCGGATCGACCTCGGTCGGGCCGATGTAGTTGCCTTCCTCGTCGAAGGCATGCTCACCGAAGTGTTCCTGATACTCCTGGGCAACCACGCCGCCCTCGGCGGCCTGCTTGATCGACAGGCTGATGCGGCGGCGCTGGAGGTCGATGTCGATGATCTTGACCCACAACTCTTCGCCGGGGGTGACCACCTGCTCGGGAAGGTCCACGTGGTGCGCCGACATCTCCGAGATGTGGACCAGACCCTCGATGCCGTCGCCCACCTGCACGAACGACCCGAATGGCACCAACTTGGTGACACGGCCGTAGACGAGCTCTCCGACTCGGTGCGAAGAGGCGAACTCCTGCCACGGATCC
>JAHECQ010000583.1 GCA_024641625.1 Acidimicrobiales bacterium
TGGAATAGCCCCAACTTCGATGGGCACGGCCGGGCCAGAGGCCGGTTTGGGGTAGGTAATGCGGAATTCCGGCATGATTTGCTGCATGGAGAGCCAGACCCCCCCAAGATCGGCGCCAACCGCCCCTTCCAGGGTGGTGGTCTGATAGAAGGCCAAGGCCGGCGCTGGCAAGAGCATGGACGCGGCCAAGGCGCCCGCCATCAGGCGGGGGGCCGGTCGGCGAGCGGAAAAAGGGGATCGGCGATTGGTGGACATGGAACCTCCTCGACGTGGGTGTGGGGCAAACTTCTTCGCCGGGCCGCCGAGCCATTGGGCCGAAGCGGTCCCTGGGGAAGGACATGGTGGTCATATGCGTGCTTTTCCTATCTTTCCAATCTCGTAGCGATGGCCCTCTCGACCCTCGCGGTAGCTTGACAAGCCGGGAGTACCCCAGCTAAACCATTCGCCGTAGCCTTATTGTCTGGCCTAGTGTGACGCGGAAGACGGCTCTTCGCGCGTGCTTCAGGCTGCTGCATCCGCCCGATACTCAAGAGCAAGGAGTTCCTGGAATGAATACGTGGTTTCGCAAAGTCGGAATGGGCGCCGTAGCCCTCACACTCGCTGGCATCGTCGGCGGCTGTAACAACGGAAACGGCGGGGGTCTGATCCGTCTTTTCTTCGGCATCAACGGCAGCGGGAGCTGCAACACCGTTGTGGTGGAAATGAATCTGGACGACGCCAACGCGGTCATCGCGCGCGACGAGTCCAACGATCTTCAGTGCAGCCTCAATGACGCTCTCGACGAGGCCGGCTGCAACATCTCCTTCGAGGAGTTCTCGGACGGCGACTTCCGAGCAACGATCACGGGATGCACCATCCCGGCGGTCACCAACCTTTTCAGCTGTCTGTTCGAGCAGGTCGACATTTCGGACCTTAAGGATACCGCCAGCGCGATCTGTTCCTGCAGGTCCGAAGGCTGCGACGGCACTCCGCCGGTCTGCATCAGCACGACCCCGGATCCGACCAGCTGCGAAATCTGCAACAACGGCAAGGACGACGACGGCAACGGTCTCGTTGATTGTGAGGATCCGAACTGCGAGAACTCGCCGTTCTGTTCCGACACGACCACCACGTCGACCACGTCGACTTCGGTGACTGTGAGTTCGACCACGTCGACGTCGAGTTCGACGACGACCACGTCGAGCACCACGTCGACCTCGCTGCCGTACCCCTTCACCTGCCGCATCCTCTTCCGCTTGGCGGATGATGTAACGGTTGGCTCGCTGCAGTGGGACACCGACTACAGCAACGCTCCGGGCTTCTTCCTCGGCCAGGGTGGCAATGTGGAATGCGCCACGCTGATTGAGCAGTCGCTGGCCGCGTTCAACGATGTCGAACTCGACGAGAACCTCGACTCGGGCATCATCAGCCTCGATGGCTTCACCGGACCCGTGAACGTGTCCGAGTGCACCTTCAAGGCTCAGGTTGTCCCAGTGAAGGACGACTTCGCCATCACGGTCACCGAGGCCTCCAAGCCTGACCTGACCGGGATCATCCCGCTGCCGGACGTGGTCATCCAGTCGATCGACTGCAACACCGTGACGACGACCACGCTCGACACCACCACCACCACGGAGCCGCCGGTCACGACGACTCTTGGCGGCGGCGGCTCGGCGAACTACAAGGTCACCTACACCCTCAACACCGCGAGCGCGGGCGTTGGCGCCCTCCAGTGGACCACCGATTACTCGGCGGCCCCCGGAGACGGGTTCCAGGGCTCGGGCGCCTCGGTGGCCTGCGTGAGCAAGGCACCGGGCGCGCTGTTCGCACCGAACGACGTGGACGCGACCAAGATGCTCACGCTTGGGCAGATTGCCTTGGCCGAGTTCTTCGCGCCGGTTTCGCTCGCGGAGTGCACCTTCAACGGATTGGCCGACGACGCGCCGGTCCCCGGTGATTTCGTGATCGGAATCGACGACGCGACCGATGGAAATGGTGACCCAATCACCGTGAGCATCGGTGTTTCGGTGACCCTGATCCCGTAAGGGACGCTTAGCTCGCACCTGCGTGCGGGCTAGGTCCAAGCCGTAGGGGGGAGTTCCGAGCAGGAACTCCCCCCTCGTTTTTTCGGCCCTTGTGTCACCCACGTTTAGGCGACACAGTTGGGCAGCACGCTTCGAGCGATCCAGATACCGGCAGCCAAGTTCCGGTGCCCTCGGTCGAAGCGACCCCGTTCCGAGCCAAGCAGTCCCAGAGCGACCTCGTTTGGGGCGATACGGTACAGACCCACACTGTTCAGGAGGAGAGTTCTCATGACCCGATCCATTTCCAACATTTTCGCGGCGCTGCTGATTGGCGGCGCGGTGCTGGTCGCTCCCGCGACCTCGCTGGCCGACAAGGGGGATTGCGGCCAGCCTTCGAGCACTGGTGCCACCCCCAAGACTTCCGACGCCCAGACCATCCTGAAAGCGGCGGTTGGTCAGGACACCGACTGCGACAGCACGCCCTGCGTCTGTGACGTCAATTCGAACGGCTCCATCACCACGCCCGACGCGCTTCAGGTTCTGAAGAAGGCCGTTGGCCAAGACGTGACGCTCACTTGCGATTGCGACACCGGCGGCCCCGGCTGCACCTCGGCCGTGTTCGACTCGCGCACCGGCTCCGACCTCGATTCAGGCTGGACCGGCATCGCCCACGACTCCGAACTGCCGATCGGCGCGTCCATCACGGTGC
>JAHECQ010000584.1 GCA_024641625.1 Acidimicrobiales bacterium
CCCGGCACACGCTCGCTGTCTGTTCGGGTCGCAGGGCGACGTGACGGTCACCCTTGTCGACGAAGTCGTACATCTCCTTGGTGACGACATCGGTCGCCTCACCGATCCGGGTGAACACCGCCAGGTCCTCCATCAGGGGCGGAATGATCAACTGATACCCGGCGGCTTCGACGACCTCGGCGAACACCGACGTGAAGGCGCGCCAACGACCAGAATCAGGGGCGAGGATGTCGCGCATCCCTGGGCTGGTCTGGAAGGCTGGCACGGCCAGCCAGGCTACCGGCGCCGGTCGCGCTCACCGCGGCGGGTTCTCGAGCCCGTCAGATGACGGAATGTGCCTGGCACCGTCCGTCACGTCAGTTGTCACTCGGTGCTGGTCGCGCCGGGAACGATGCGATACACGTCGAACACGGATTCGACCCGCTTGACGTGGTTCAACACCGATGCCAACTGGGCGGGGTTCGACATCTCGATCTGGAACCGCAACTTGGCGACGCGGTCGTCGCCGGTGACGGTGTCGCACGACATGATGTTGACCCCTTGGTCGCCGAGCGCGTTGGCGATGTCGAGCAGCAGGCGCGATCGGTCGAGTGCGACCACCTCGATCCCCGCTTTGAGCAGTTGATCACGACGCTGATTGTCCCATTCCACCTCGATCATCCGCATCGCCTGTTCCTGGCCCAACGAGGCAGCGTTGGCGCAATCGTGGCGGTGCACGCTGACGCCACGCCCGCGGGTGACGAACCCGATGATCTCGTCGCCCGGCAGCGGGGTGCAGCAGTTGGCGAGCCGCACCATCAGGTCGTCGAGACCCTCGACATGCACCCCGATCGAGTCGTCACCGCTCTTGTGGTGCCCGCGCGGGCTGAACATCGTGGTGGGCAGCTGGTCATGGTCGCCGCCGTCGCGGAACAGACGGGCGATCTTCTGGGCCACGCTGCGGGCCGAGACGTGGTGCTCACCGATCGCTGCGAGGAACGTGTCGAGATCCGAATAGCTGAGTTCGGCGATGACCTCGGTGAGCTGATCGGAATGCCAGATCTTCTGGACCGGAAGCCCCTCCCGCCGCAGCTCGTCGGCGAGATCGTCGCGGCCCGACTCGATCATGTCGACGCGTCGCTCGCGGCTGAACCATTGCCGAATCTTGTTCTGGGCGCGGTGCGAGGCAACGAATCCCAGCCAGTCCTGCGACGGCCCGGCGGTCTCCACCTTGGAGGTGAAGATTTCGCACGTATCGCCGCTGGCGAGGCGATGATCGAGTGACACCAGGCGACCGTTGACCTTGCTGCCGATGCAGGCGTGACCGACCTCGGTGTGCACGCTGTAGGCGAAATCGATCGGTGTCGATCCGACCGGCAAGGTGACGATCTTGCCCTTCGGGGTGAACACGAACACTTCGTCCTGTTCGAGATCGGTCTTCAGGTTCTGCATGAACTGGGCAGGATCATTGACCTCCTCCTGCCAGTCGATGATGCGGTTCAACCAATCGATGTCGCTGGCATTGCCGTCGCCCTTGTACGCCCAGTGGGCGGCGACACCCCACTCCGCCCGCTGGTGCATCTCGGCGGTGCGAATCTGGACTTCGATCGCCCGCCCCGACGGCCCGATCACGGTCGTGTGCAAGCTCTGGTAGAGGTTGAACTTGGGGACAGCGATGTAGTCCTTGAAGCGTCCGCCGACCGGGCGCCATCGGCCGTGAATGCTGCCGAGCGCCGCATAGCAGTCCTTGATCGAGTCGACGATCACCCGCACGGCGACGATGTCGAAGATGTCGTCGAACTCACGATCCTTGAGGACCATCTTCTCGTAGATGCTCCACAGATGCTTGCCGCGTCCGGTGACCTCGGCCTCGATGCCGAGTTCGTTCAACCGCTCCCGAATCTCGCTGACCGCTTGGGCCAGGAAGATCTCGCGCTCGGGCGACCTCGTGGACACCAGGTAATCGAGTTCGGCGTAGCGCTTCGGGTGCAGGGCTGCGAACGAGAGATCCTCGAGTTGTTGCTTGATCTCCTGGATTCCGAGGCGGTGTGCCAGCGGAGCGTAGATATCGAGCGTCTCCTGGGCGATCCGGCGCTGCTTCTCCGGTGTCACCCCGCCCAGCGTGCGCATGTTGTGGAGGCGATCGGCGAGCTTGATGAGCAGCACTCGCAGGTCCTTGGCCATCGCCACGAGCATCTTGCGCATGGTGGCGGCCTGTTGAGCCTCGCGCGAGTCGAACCGGATTCGCTCGAGCTTCGTGACCCCATCGACGATCCACGCCACCTCGTGGCCGAAGTGCTGCTCGACATCGGCAAGCTTGATCTCGGTGTCTTCGACGGCGTCGTGCAACAACGCTGCAGCGACGGAAATCTCGTCGAGGCCGATGTCGGCAACGATCTTGGCGACCGCCAGCGGATGGTTGATGTAGCTCTCGCCGCTCGACCGGGTCTGCGAACGGTGCGCTTCGGCCGCCATGTGGTAGGCCCGGTTGATGACGTCGACCCGCGCCTTGGGATGGTGTGTTCGATAGCTGGCCAGCAGCGGCGTCAGCTCATCGGCCGCGGCAGTTTCCTGGTGCCGACGCCAGGGCAGAACACGGTCGACGGTTGCCATGATGCGACCTCAGTAGGTCGTGAGACTCTCGACTCGATGGTTGCCGAGCGCCCGGCGGCCGCGCAGTTCGCCCAACTCGATCAGGAAACCGAAGCCGACGATCTCGCCACCCAGCGTCT
>JAHECQ010000585.1 GCA_024641625.1 Acidimicrobiales bacterium
ACCAACACCAAGTCCAGGAGGGTGATGGCGAAGCTCGGACTCCGTTACGACCCGGACAGTGATTTCGACCATCCGAGTGTTCCCGAGGGCAATCCGCTACGCCCTCACGTTCTCTATCGGATCACCGCCGCGAGGTGGTCGGCGTCGCCGTTCTGACGTCAGACCAGCAGACGTCACTCGCCCGTGAGGTCGTCCACCTGCAGGGTGATGTTCAACCTGGTGGCGAGTTGGCCGATCGAGTCGATGACGACGTCGAGGTCGGCGCCGACCGGCACGGTCAGCTGGGCGGTGATCTCGAACTGCATGACACCGTTCGTCCCTGGCATGTCGGTGACCGTGCCCAGCCGCGAGATGCTGATGCCGAGTTCGCTGACCGCTGACGAGATCTCATGGACCACGCCCGGCCGGTCGTCACCGGTGAGTCGCAGGCGCACCGCATAGGCATCGGGTGCCGTGGTGGGTTCCTCGACCTGCTGGGCGGTGACGTGGAGGCCCTGCTCGCGCAGGACCAGGAGGTTGGTGAGGAGTTCGTCGACCCGGTCGTCGCCGACCTCCACCACGACGACGCCGGCGAAGGTACCCGCGATCTCGGCCAACTCGCTGCGCTTCCAGTTGCCGTCGTGGAAGCGGACCACATCGGCCAGCGAAGCGACGACTCCCGCCCGGTCGCGGCCGATGATGGTCAACACCAGTTCGATCATCCCGTCACTATGACACGCGACGCGATCGGCCAACGCGATCGGTGACGTCTCAGCCGGCTGTGACAGGACAGGCGATCTCGCCGCGCAGGCGGACCCACAGTGCCCAGGCCAGCAGACCCAAGGCGACGACACCCAGATAGGGCTGGACCGGGGCGAACCATGTCAGCGCGCCAGACGTGCCGAGCGCGATCACGACGACCTTGTTGCAGATGGGGCAGCCCACGGCGAAGAACGAGAGCAGCCCGCCGAGACTGCCGAACCGGCCGGGTCGGTCGAGCGCATCGGCGCCAGTGCCATCACCGGTATCGCCGATATCGCCGGTATCGCCGACCTGGACGTACGTGGCGAAGAGGAGGCCGCTCAGCACCGCTGTGATCATCAGAACCGGAACGGCCCAGGGTTCGACCGGTGTGCCTTGACGCCCGAACACGGGGTTGGGGATCACGTCGGTGGGTAGCCCGATCGCGAATGCACTGACCACCGCCATCGACGCTGCGAACCCCCAGCGCCGTGTCGTCCAGCCCCTCAACGCGTCCAGTGCGAGCACGTCCACGAGCGTACCCAAGCGCCGGACAGGTCATACCGCGCGATGTCGTCGGTTCGGCGGTCGGCTCGCGATCCAGGGCGATGCCCCAGACCGCCTCGTCGTCGCGGATCGTCCCGGTTGCGGTGAAGCCGGCCCGGCACCGATCGATCGGAACGATGCGATTGCTCAACCCGGAACTCATCCGATCTGTCTCTGTCATGAAGTGGCTGGAGGGCAGTACCCGTTGATGATCACGACGGAGACCGGTCGGACCCCGCGCCGTTCATGGCGGGTCAGTGTTCGTCGTGTCCGGGATGGTGAACCCCCGAAACATGTGCGGAGAAGTGTCGTCCGTGAGAGCGGAACTGCCGGCCCCTTGTGGCTCGACGGCATCGCGCAGTCGTAGCTGTCGCTCGATGCAATCGGTCGATCTGTGGCGCTCCCGTCCACCAGAACTCTGGGATTCCGGGCGCCTGTTGTCGGACGCTCCTCATGGCAGCTTCGCCCTGGTCTATCGGCCGCAGCGGCGCGACAATGACGAGCGTGCGGCGACCAAACATGAGGATCTCTGGGCCGACGCTCGACTCAAGTGACCCGATCGCCCTCGCCGAATTCTATGAACGACTGCTTGGCTGGCCGATCGCCCGACGGGAAGGGCCTCGACCAGGCAACCCGTCAACCGATGGATGGGCGATGCTGCGCTCACCCCACGGCGACATGAAGATCGAGGTCCAGTGGGAGCCATACCACCGGTCTCCGACCTGGCCCAGCCAACAGGGCGATCCAACGATGATGATGCACTTGGACATCGGCGTCGGCGACCTGGAGTCGGGCGTGCGTTGGGCGGTCGAACAGGGAGCCCGACTCGCCGACCATCAGCCGCAAGACGACGTCCGTGTGATGATCGACCCAGACGGCCACCCGTTCTGCCTGTTTCCGGATGACACCCTCTGATCGGGCAGGTTGCAGACCGTGATTCCGAGACCGGGACCTTGGGTCGCACTCTGTGGCGCATCGTCAAGCGCTCCTGCCCTGACCCTCCGCGGAGAAGTGTGCGGCTCTCCACCCACGCTTCTGAGGTGATCCAATCGCATGGTGCATCGACAGCAGCATGGGCGTGACCCTGGATCGACGGCGATGCCCCGATCGGCGCCGGCGGCCCTAGCCTGGCGGCCGTGTTCCTCGCGTTCCGAGAGATGGCTCGGGCCAAGATCCGCTTCCTCCTGCTCATTGCGGCGATTGCTCTCCTCGTCTTCCTGATTCTGTTCCAGCAGTCGTTGCAGAACGGTTTGATCACGGGCTTCATCGGCGCCATCCGGGAGCAGAACGCCCCAGTGCTCGTCTACAGCGTCGACGGTCAGCGGGTGATCCAGGGGAGCGTCATCACTCCCGACCTCGAAGCGGAGGTTCGTTCGGCCGGCGGCGTCGGAGCCGTCGGACGTATCGGCCAGGGAACGTTCACATCGCTCCCGAGCGGCAAT
>JAHECQ010000586.1 GCA_024641625.1 Acidimicrobiales bacterium
CTGGCCTCGCTGCGGTCGCCCGCGACCAGGCCGGCGTCCTCGAGCGCGGTCAGGGCCTCAGCCTCGGGGGCATCGACCAGGTCGGGCACCGGCACCGCGGCCGGGCCGGTGGAGACGGTCAGGTCGATGACGCTACCAGCAGCGAGTTCGCTCGCCACCTCGGGATCCGTGCTGATGACGTTCCCGCCATCGATATCGTCGCTTGACTCCTCGATGATGTCGCCGACCACGAAGCCGGCATCCTCGATGGCCGCGATGGCCTCGTCCTCGGTCATGTCGGTGACATCAGGTACTGGTGTCGTAGGTACTGCCACGGCCACCGAAAGATCGACGGTGGTACCGGGTTCGACAGCTGATCCTGGCGAGGGGTCCTGATCGAGAACCGTTCCGGGTTCGAAATCGTCAGTCTCTCTGGGATTGGCTCGAACGACCAGACCGTAGTCTTCCGCTCTGAGCTCAGCCTCCTCCAGCGTGAGGCCCTGGAAGTTGGGCGTGTCGACGGCGGCGATGGCACTGGGGCTGGCGCTTGGTGCTTCGGTGACGACTGGCGACGGCGAGAGCGTCGGGTCGACCACATTGTCGAATGGCCGGAACAGGATGAGGACGATCGCCAGCGCCACGATGAAGGCGCCGACGAGGATGCCACCGACCAGCAAGACGGGCGTGCCTTCGTCGGGCGGCTCGCCACCTGGCGGCGGAGGCGGAGACTCGGGCGCCTCGAGCACGGTCTCAGGCTTCGCAGCGAGGGCGGCGAGGGCGGCCTCGGTGGCCTCAGGGTCTGGAGCGACAGGAGTGGTAGTCCACGCGGCGCCAGCGGGGGCCGCCTCGTCAGGCGCAGCGCTGTCAGCGGCTGCCTCATCCGTATCGGAGGCGTCTACTTCGTCGGTGGCACCTTCGTCAACGGCTGGCTCATCCGTATCGGGAGCGTCTACTTCGTCGGTGGCACCTTCGTCAACGTCGGCCTCGCCGGCGGAGGCTTGGTCCTCGGACGAGGCGGCTTCTGCGGCGTCGGTCAGCGGCTCTTCAGCTGCCTCAGCCTCTTCGGGATCGGGCGACGCGGCGGAGGTGTCGGTGGACTCAGTAGGGTCGCCGGAATCCGGCTTCTCGTCAGTCATGGCAGACGGACCTTACGGGATTGCAGCGTACTGGGCGAGCACCCAGCCATGACCAATCGTGCCGTTCCCGACACAAGTATTCGTTTCTTCATCGTCCGCCGCTCCTCGCTTTACTCGTCGGCGGCCTGAGGGTCAGGGATCGAGGCCCAAGGCTGAGTTGACAGCGCTCAGCGTCCCCTCGCTATCGGCCACCAGGACGAGTACAGGAGAGGATAGTCCTCCGGCGATATCCGCATCGGTAGCTGAGTGCGTGCCCGGCAGCTCCTTGATGACATCGCGCGCAGCCTTGCGGAATTCGCGTTGGTCGTCCTCGCTGTCCCAGTCGGTCTGCCAGATCACAGCCCAGGCGCCGTCTGGCCCATCGAGGCTGACGAGGCGATCGCCGCCCCACCCGGCCGCAGCATCAGGCTGCAGGAAGCGTCCGACCAGGTTCGCGAAGAACGACTTGCCCTGACGGCCCTTCTCGACCCAGACACCGATCTGCATCTCGCCGAACGTCTGCTCGTATGAGCTCGCCCAGTCCGGACCCATCGCCGCTGCCACGTCTGGCAGGCTGATCTCAACGGGCTCTTCTCCCGGGTACAACTCTGGATGGAGCACTTGTTCAGTCGAGACTGGCTGTGAACCCCAGACCTCGTCAACGGCGGCCCAGTCGCCTCGGCCCCTGATGGCGTTCACGAAGGCAGCGCCCTCCAGGTAGGGGAACTCGAGCTGGCGGCGGAGGATCGAGGGCATGCGCTTCAGGAGCTTTTCGTCGGCGGGAGTCACTGCGTCGTTCGAGGCGCTCAGGACGTCGCCCAGCGCTCGCTCGCGGATCGCCCAGTCGAACATGACTTGTGTGGCATCGCCTTCCACGAGCGCCTGCTGGGCAAGCGTTGCATCGGCTTGATCAAGGTCCTTGATGCGGTTCCCTTCCAGATCGAAGGCTTGGTCCTGCAACGCATGGGCGTATTCATGAGCGACCACGATCGATTCCATGGCACCGATCTTGTCGACCGGGCCCACGATGGAGAACGTCGTCGTGCGTGGCTCGTAGTAGGCGAGCACCTGACTCTCGTAGATCCCGAGGATGAGCTGCTCAAGGTCTTCGTCAGGCTCGAGCAGCCCGAGGCGGGTGAACGCGTCATCTTCCGCCTCGATGTAGCCATCGGGGAACTCTTCCCGGAAGAGCGCTTCGAGTTCGGCACGGAAGTCCCCGGGTTCGATGACCCGGTACTGGACACCCGCGGCGGGCGGCAAGCCGCGGACCGGATGGACAGCCTCGATCACGGTAGCGACCCTGTCGGCCATCTTCCTGGTGAAGCCATCGGGCAGGTAGAGCGCCAGCGGCGACGCGTCGACCTCAGGTGCCGGGGAGGTGTCCTGCGCTGCCATGGGCGTGGCGATACCAAGAATGCTGACCATTAGCAGCGATGTCAGGACCAGCGCGGTCGATCTGGTACGGGGAGGTGTTGGATATGACGAACGTTGAAGGGTTGCCATGAGTCGGCATTCTGCCAGTCTCACGCCAAAACGCCAGCCGTCGAGTCCGATGACCACGCTTGGAGGCCCATGAGATGTGCGTTTCTTCATCATTCGAGGTCTGGTGCCTTC
>JAHECQ010000587.1 GCA_024641625.1 Acidimicrobiales bacterium
GAACGCCATGCTGGCTGCCCGCACACACGGTCTGGGCGGGGTGATGACGACGTTCCTGTCGCGCCATGAGCCGCAGGCCGCCGGCATCTTGAACCTTCCCGACGATCATGCCTTGGCGGCCGTGCTGTTTCTCGGGTACCCGGTGCAGCAACCGACCAAGCTGAAGCGTGAACCGGTCGAGTCGTTCGCCACGATCGACACATTCGACGGGGCCACGCTGATCTGAAGCGAGGCGCTCGGCGACGGGCGATCGGTCAGGTCTTGACAGATTCGTCGGCGCCTTCGTTGGCGAACGACTCGAGTTGTTCGATGCCGACGTGCGCTTCGAACCGCATGCGGGACCACACGAATTTGCGGTCGCCGACCCAGGCCTGGAGCAGTCGCCACACTCCCACCGCGCCGAGCACGATCAACGCCGCAGCGGCAGCGTCGATCCACCAGTGGTTGGCGGTGGCGATGATCGACAACGTCATCAACACCGGGTGGATCACGATCAGCCACCGCCATCGCGACTTGAGCACCGACACGACGGCCATCGACTCGATCATCGCCCAGCCGAAATGCAGCGATGGCATGGCGGCAATTTGGTTGGCGGCGCCGTCGACAGCATTGGCCGGGTAGATGCTCGGACCGAACTCGCGCATGGTGTCGACGAAGCCGGTCATCATGCGAGGGGGTGCGAGTGGGAACACGAGGTGGATGATCAAGGCCGCGAAGGTGACGAATGCCATCAAATTGCGGATCGGCGTGTACCGCTCGTGGTGGCGCAGGTAGAGCCAGAGCAACAGCCCGATCGCCATCGGGAAATGGAACCAGATGTAGTAGTGGTTCAGCAGCTTGATGAGCGTCGGGTGGTTCAGCAGGAACCCCTGCAGATTGTCCTCGAACGGCAGCCCCAGCCATTCCTCGAACCGGATGATCTCACGGGCGTTCACGAACGCCGTGCGAAGATCGGTCTTGTTGATCATCCGAATCGCGCGGTAGATCACGAGCAGCCCGCCGCAGATCACGATCTCGAACAGCAGCTTGGCTCCGTACCGGCCCCGCCACCAGGACGCGAGAGAACGCAAAACGCGTCCCCCTCCCCCGGCTTGCACAGCAGTGCCCATGACCTTCTCCTCCGTACCAGAGTAACCCTGTAACGTCATCGACATGAAGGGATTTCCCATGAAATCTCGCGACCTGGACAGGTGTCACAGGAGACCACGATGACCACGACCCCGATCGGCCCGATCGATCTGGCGCCCGAACCGATTCGCGATCACGCTGATCGTGCCAACTTGCTGGCGTTCCTCGACTATTTCCGGTCGGTGCTGAGCCGCAAGGCGGTCGACCTCGATCAGGCCCAGTTGTCGATCACGTTCGGGCCCTCGTCGTTGACGATCGGGGGCTTGGTGAAGCACTTGGCGTTCGTCGAGGATCACTGGTTCACCCACGTCTTGCTGGGCCACGAGTATCCCGAGCCATGGGCATCTGCCGATTGGGAAACGTCGCCCGACTGGGAGTTCGACACGGCGCCGAACGACTCGCCCACCGAGTTGTTGGCACAGTTCGAACGGTCGGTGGCGCGCAGCCGACTGGCGATCGGGGGTGTGAGCGATCTCGACGCCATCGCCGCCAGGCCATCGCGTGGCGAACCCACGAGCGTTCGCTGGATCCTCGTCCACATGATCGAGGAGTACGCCCGCCACTGCGGTCACGCCGACCTGATCAGAGAATCGATCGACGGCCGAACGGGCGACTGATCGCGGCACCCGTTCGGGTCGGCCGACCTCAGTCGGTGCCTGGGCGTCGTTCGATTTCTGCTTCGGGATCGCCCTTGTATCCCGGCGGGTAGGTGAGGGCCAGTTCTTCGGGGGTCGGAGTGCGATGCAGCCGTGCTTCCGATGGGAGCAGCGCCATGATCGCCTTCATGATCGCCGTGGTGTCGTCGTCGAGGTCTTCGTGCCGCAGCTTGACCGGTTTGCCGACCACTGCCGCCACGAGCGGCGGATCGGTGACGTTGAGCACGTTGGGAACGCGGCTGGAGCGCGGCCAGACCTTCTCGGTGCCCCACAGACCGACCGGAATCACTGTTGCACCGGTCATCTGCGCCAAGCGGGCGGCGCCCCACCGACCCTTCAGTTCCGGATCGAAGAATGCCGGACCGCGCGGGATCGTGCCCTCGGGCATGATGCCGATCATCTCACCGCCGCGCAGCGCAGTGGCGGCTGCCTCGAGCGGCTCGTCGGAACCGGTACCTCGGTCGACTCGGATGCCGCCCATCGCCTTGGCGATCGCACCGAAGACGGGAACGTCGAAGACCTCCTTCTTGCCGAGGAATCGGATGGTGCGACCCGACTTCGCAACGACCAACGCCATCAGGGTCGAGTCGAAATACGAACGGTGGTTGCCGACCAGGATCACCGGGCCCTCTGCGGGAATGTTGTGAGTGCCTCGGATGTCGAAGTCGGCGTACGGCATCATCGACGGGCGCGAGAACGCCATCGCCACCTTCTGCAACTCCATGCCCAGCCCGGGGACCTTCTTCACACCGGGTGACACGTCGAGATTCTGGATCGGCCAGCCGCGGGCAGCGGCCATGATCCGCATTCGGGGGTCGGGGTTGACCACGACCGCCCGCCCGACCGCAGCCAGCAGCGGCGTGTCGTACACACTGTCGGAGTAGGCGTAGCTCTCACGCAGGTCGATGCCGTGCTCTTCGGC
>JAHECQ010000118.1 GCA_024641625.1 Acidimicrobiales bacterium
GGTGGTTGATCCAGCGATAGCCGTGGCTGCAGACGTCGTAGCCCGCATCGACGATGGCTCGGGTGATCTGGGGGTTCCGCTCGAGTGCGACGGCGCACGCAAACATGGTGGCGGGGATTTCCCGCTCCTGGAAGGCTCGGTGAATTCGCCAGAACCCGACCCGGCTCCCGTATTCGAAGAGTCCTTCGGCCGCGAGGTCACGGATGTCTCCCGGGTTGATGGACGAATCGGTCAATCGGTTCTCGCTGTAGCCGTCCCCGTCGTCGATCGAGGGCTCCGAGCCCTCCTCGACGTTGAGCACGAAGTTGAGGGCGAGGCGAGCGTCGCCGGGCCAGGCGGCGCTCGGCGGGTGCCCTGCATAGCCCACGAGATCTCTGGTCGGTTCCCGGCCGGCCGGAGCGGGGCTGATCTCGATCGGTTCGATGTCGACGCATTCGTCGTCGCTCGACCCGTCCTTCCACATCAACACGGCGAAACGGGCCGATCGGCCGAGCGCGGTGAGCCCCGCGTGCCAGATGCCGCGAGCGATGGTGACCCCGGTGCCCGGTTCGACGATGAATGCATGCAGGCCCGTGGCGCTCGGCGTCGCCGACACCATCACCAACCACCGATCGACGTCGAGCGGTAGGAACGTCTGGCTGGAGTTGGGGTGGCGCTCGAGTCGGTCCACCTCCAACGGCAACGTCGAGCCAGGGACATGCGTCGTCGAGAGTACGGCCGGTCGCTCGTCATGGGACAAGCCGTCGGCAAACGACTGCCGACCGTGGTCGTGGGGAGCGCTGATGACCTGACCGAACGGTGCGAACGCCTCGGCGGTCAGGGGTTGGACCGTCACGTGCATCAACGAAGTCAAGCACGTCACCGGTCAGGTGGCCGCATATACAGTTCGTGCCATGACCCACCTGCACCCCCGAGGCGTCAATCATCTCGCACTCTCGACCACCGACATGAAGCATCAACTCGAGTTCTGGTGTGGAGCACTCGGCCTCCCGCTCAAGGCGCTCTACTGGATGCACGGAGTGAAGGGTGCCTACCACGGGTTCGTCGAGCTGGCTCCCGACAGCTATGTGGCCTTCGTGCAGCACCCCGCCAACGGCGGAGAGGTCGAGTTCGGCGTGAGCCATGCCGATGGCCCGGGTGGCGAGATCCGTGGGGGGACCATGCAGCACGTCGCCTTCCACGTCGACACCCTCGACCAGGTACTCGAGATGCGGGACCGGCTCCGGAGTCATGGCGTCCAGGTGCTGGGTCCTCTCGATCATGGGTTCATCCAGTCGATCTACTTCGAGGGGCCCGAGGGGCTCAATCTCGAGATCTGCTGCGGAGCGAACATCGACGAGCGGGCGTGGATCGATCCAGAGGTCACGCAGCTCTGCGGAATCACCCCGGAAGAACTCGAGTTCTTGAAGCACCCGGAGCCGTTCGCCCGCCCGGATGAGGCCGTCGCGCAGCCGACCGCACCACGTCCCGACAATGTCCGAGCCCAGCGCAATGCCCGTCATGCCGGGCTGATGGCCCACTCGGATGTCTTTGTGTGGGAGAACTTCAGCGAGACCACGCCACCGGTGGTCGTCGGACGCTGAGCCTCAGCAGGTTTCGATCGGGGTGTCCGGAAGGCGTCCCCACTGATTCCACGACCCATCGAAGCTCGAGACATCGGGCCAGCCGAGCAGCTGCGACAGCACGAACCAGGCGTGTGCCGACCGCATGCCGACCGCGCAGTAGGTGATGATCGGTTTGCCGGGTTGGAGCCCGTGGGCCGCGTAGAGGGCCGTCAGCTCCTCCACCGACTTGAACGTTCCGTCATCTCTCAACGTGTGCTCGTAGTAGAGGTGCACGGCACCCGGTAGGTGACCGCCGCGCTCGCTGCCCTGCGGGGGCGCAACGACGAAGATCTCCCCACGCCACTCCTCGGCAGTACGTACGTCGAGGAGGACGGACTCGCCGTCACCGACTGCGGCCAGCACCTGTTCGAGGGGGGCGCGTCTGCTGTGTTCGGGCTCAGACGACCGGAAGTCGACGGCAACAAGGCGCGGTACGTCGGTTGTCAGCGGTCGACCTTCGCTTCGCCACTTCTCCATCCCGCCGTCCAGGACGCGCACCCGGTCGTGGCCGATCGTCTTGAGAAACCAGAACACCCACGCCCCCAAGGCGCGGTGCTCGCTGCAGGCGACGACGGTCGTTTCGTTGGTGATGCCGGATTCGCCGAGCAGCGTATCGGTTGCGCCGACATCGAAATTGGTTCGGAAATCCGGCGTGAGCAACGTGGTGAGCGCCGGCCAGTGGACCGCGCCCGGGATGTGGCCACGCTCATAGGGAGCCGGGTCGAGATGAACGTCGATCACCCGAACGTTCGGGTCATCCAGGTGGTCGGTGAGCCATTGACCATCGACGAGCACGTCAGGGTGGGTCGGATGTTCCATGAAAGATCCCCTTGTCGAGCCTGGTCCCGCGAACTGCCGACGTGGCCGGGGCAAGCGTCCTAGACTCTCCCATCGATCAGGGAGGCGTCAACCATGCAACGCACAACCGAGGAACATCTGGCTGACATCACCCGTGATGGATACACCATCGTGCATCGAGCGTTCTCGCCCGAGCTGGCCGATCGGATGGTCGATGAGCTCGAGCGCCTGGAAGCCGAGTCGGGGGTGGTTCCCTCTGCCAACTCCTTCGAAGGCCGGGCAACGTGGCGCGTCTACAATCTGCTGGCTCGTGGCGAGCTCTTCTGGGGGGTGCCGCTGCACCCCGCCGTGTTACCGATCGTGGAGGGTGTGCTCGACCGCGAGTGTCTGATCTCGTCATTGTCTTCGATCGCCATCGGCGGCGGCGAAGTGGCGCAGCCGATTCACGCTGACGATGCGCTTCACCCCATCGCCCGTCCGCATCCGGCGACGGTCTGCAACAGCATGTGGGCATTGACCGACTTCACCGAGGAGAACGGCGCGACTCGTGTCGTTCCCGGCAGCCACCAGGCCGATCACACACCGAGTTACGGAACGCACCCTCGGTCGGTTGCCGCCGAGATGCCCAAGGGCAGCATTCTCGTCTGGCACGGATCGCTCTGGCACGGCGGCGGAGCGAACCTCACCGAGCGCCGCCGGTACGGACTGGCGATGAACTACGGGGCGGGATGGATTCGCCAGCAGGAGAACCAACAACTTGGTATCCCATTGGACACCATTCGCCGATTTCCTCCGCGGTTGGCCGAACTCTGCGGTTTCGGGACCTACCGGGGGTTGGTGGGCCACATCGACCGGCAGACCCCGGGCGAACTCATTCTTGGCGATGACCGTCTCCACAACCAGATGCTGTGGGATCGAGTCGGCTGAACGGCCTGGTCAGCGACCTCGGACTCGTGAGCGGACGCCTCTGGTCAGCAGTACGCCCGCCCCGGTGAGCGACAGACCGATTGCCAGGGTGGCCGCCAACCGGCTCGGCCCCGAAACGGGGAGGATGTCCGGCCCTGCGGGAGGGGGACTCGTCACGGTGGTCGGGATCGTCGTGGGCGCGACCGTGGTCGGTCCTTCGGGTTCAGGTGCAGTGGTCGGCGTGGTGACCGCCGGTGCGGGCACGCAGCTGTCGTAGCGGATGTCGAGCTCGAGTCCGCCGCTGAAGATCTCGTCGGGACCCATACGCAGCGTGACCACGACCTCATCGGAGAGGTAGACCGAGCCGGTGTTGGTCGTGACCTTGTTGGCAGTGTCCTCGACACCGGCGAGCACGAGCGTCGTGTCACCGGATGTGACCAGGATGTCGTTGCCGGAATGACTTGATTCCTGGTTGATTACCGTTGCCGACCAGGTGCACAGCGGCCCGGCCCGACCGGTGTCGACCGGAACTCGCCCGAGTTCCACCAGGCTTCCCGCGTCGGCCTCGATGACGGTGTCGACCGGTAGTTCGAGGTCGGCAGCACTGGCCGCCGAGGAGCCAAGCCCGATGAGCGCGACGAGCGCGACCGGGGGTACGAGTAGTGCAAAACGATTCCACGCCATGGCGTCATGCTAGAGGTGCTCCAAACGAAGTGACCAGGGACCTTGGTCCGCGTTTCCGCTGCGGCTACCGCAGCACTGGTGGCGGCCGCCTACGCTTCGTCCATGACACGTCGAGTGGTCATCGTGGGGGCCGGAGGCAGGGATTTTCACGACTTCAACACCGTGTTCCGGTCGGACGCCGACCTTACGGTGGTGGCCTTCACTGCGACACAGATCCCCGGAATCGACGATCGGCGTTATCCCCCGGATCTCGCCGGTCCCGCCTATCCCGAGGGCATCCCGATTCGCCCGGAACGTGAGCTCGAGCACCTGATTCGATCCCGGTCGGTGGATGAGGTCGTGTTCTCGTACTCCGATGTGCCCCACACCGACGTGATGCACCTGGCATCGCGGGTGCTGGCCGCAGGCGCCGACTTCCGGCTGCTCTCACCCGCCTCGACGATGCTTGCCGCCCCCCGGCCGGTGGTGGCGGTCGTGGCCAGTCGCACGGGTGCGGGCAAGTCGCCGACGACCCGGAAGGTGGCGCGGGTCTTGATGGACGCCGGGCTCAGGGTGGCGTTGATCCGTCATCCGATGCCCTACGGGGATCTGTCGGCCATGCGTGTGCAGCGTTTTGCCTCGATGTCCGACATCGATGCTGCGTCGCCGACGATCGAAGAGCGCGAGGAGTACGAGGAGCCCGTTCGACAGGGCATGGTCATGTATGCCGGAGTCGACTATCAGGCAATCCTGGACGCAGCGGCCTCGGAGGCCGACGTTCTGGTCTGGGACGGGGGGAACAACGATGCCCCGTTCCTCCAGCCGGCGTTGACCATCTGTGTGCTCGACCCGCTCCGTCCCGAGGATGGCCATCTGTTTCATCCGGGCGAGACCAACATGCTCATGGCCGATGTCATGCTGATCAACAAGGTCGATCCGTCGAATGCGGCCGGCACCCACGCAGTACTGGATGATGTCGCACGGGTACGTCCCGACGCCATCGTGATCCAAGCTGCCTCTCGGGTGCGCCTCGACCCGGGGCCCGACGTGACCGGACGGAAGGTCCTGGTGATCGAGGATGGGCCAACGGTCACCCATGGGGGAATGGCCTATGGTGCCGGCACGGTCGCCGCCCGAGACGCGGGCGCAATCATGATCGACCCACGCCCATTTGCCGTTGGCTCCCTCATCGAGGTCTTCGAGCGATACCCACATCTGGGCCCGATACTTCCGGCGATGGGCTACGGCGCCGAGCAGATCGAGGAGTTGCGTCAGACGGTCCGTGCTGCCGATTGCGAGGTGGTGATCACCGGCACGCCGATGGACCTTGGTCGCCTCGTCGACCTCGGACATCCGGCGCGTCACGTCCGGTACGACATCGACGAGATCGGCGCGCCGTCGCTGGCAGAGGTCTTGGCGCCATGGATCGATCGATGGCAAGCGTCGACCCCGGTTTGAAGCCACTGGTCATCGTGGCCATAGGGGGAAACGCTCTGGTTCGCGCCGGGCAACGTGCAGACGTGGCCACACAGCGGACCAACGTCGGGTCGGCGGCTACTCATCTTGCCCGCATCGCCGCCACCCACCGACTGGTCGTGACCCATGGCAACGGCCCACAGGTCGGCTTGCTGGCACTGCAGGCCATCGCCGACACCTCGATCTCGCCACCTCCGCTCGATGTCCTCGACGCCGAGAGCGTGGGAATGATCGGCTACCTGTTGGTGGAGGCCCTCTCGGCCCACATGGAGCCCGAAGCCGTGGTTGCCGTACTCACCCGGGTCGAGGTCGACCTCGATGATCCTGCGTTTGGCCGGCCGACCAAACCCGTCGGACCATGGCTGGAACCGGGATTGGCCCACGCCCTGGCCGCCAGTCACGGATGGAGCCTGGTCGAGGGACCCAGGGGTGGTCGGCGCGTGGTCGCGTCGCCTCGTCCGGTTCGGGTGATCGAGCTCGATGTCATCGACATGCTGGCCCGTTCGGGACGGATCGTCATCGCCGGCGGTGGGGGTGGCGTTCCCGTTGCCAAGCGCGGCACCCGACTGGTGGGCGTCGAGGCCATCATCGACAAGGATCTGACGGCGGCCGAACTCGCCATCGGCCTCGGGGCAGAGCAGCTGGTGGTCCTCACCGATGTCGACGCGGTGTACCGCGATCACGGAAGGTCCGACGCGACGCCGATCCCCGTCGCCACATCGAGGGACCTTCGGGCCATGTCGTTCCCGCCGGGATCCATGGGCCCCAAGATCGAGGCGGTGTGTCGTTTCGTGGAGTCGACCGGGCGTCCCGCGGTCATCGGTGCGCTGGCCGAGGCCCAGGCCGTACTGGCCGGCACCGCAGGCACCCGGGTCCTGCCCGATGAGCCCGTGGCCGGAGCAGCGGCGCCCATCGCCGGGCGACCCGGCCGCTCGCTCGATCTCTGACCATGGCATCGCACACGACGTGAATGGCGTTGCCGAGCTCCCGATCGCCGGCAAGACGAAATTCCGACCGACCGCAGACAATCATTTGGAGCCAAACTACAGTTGCTGCCGACCAAGGGAGATACAGCAGATGACAACGAAACGACTAGCGGCCCTGCTCGTGGGGCTTTCGCTCTTCGCCGGCGCGTGCGGCGGAAGCGGAAGCGATGCCTCGAGCGGTGGTTCTGACGCAGGAGCGACCAGCGACGGCGGCGCGGCCAGTGGGACACCGTCCACTCCCGCAGTCGACATCGATGCGGTGCTCGCCGCCGACCTGAACGCCTGCGCGGACGCACCGACGGGTACGCCCATCAAGGTGGGTCTGGCCATGGACTTCAGCGAGGTGTCCGGCTTCGCCGACATCCCCGGTAGCGAGGCCGCGCAGTTCCTCGCCGAGCTCATCAACTGCAGCGGCGGTGTCAACGGCTCGCCGGTCGAGACCCAGGTGCAGGACATCCAAGGTGACCCCGAGGTCACCGCTCGAGCCACCCAGGATCTCATCGATTTCGGTGCCCAGTTCATGGTGGGCCCGCCGTTCGCTGATTTCGGCAACCCCGTGCTGCAGGTGACCGACGGGAAGATTCCCGTCTTCTTCGCCGCCTCGACCGAACCCAGCCTGCCCGACGTGGGCGCCAATTCGTTCCTGGTCACCTTCGACGACACCGAGCAGGCCACTGCCGCCGCAGAGTTCGCCCTCGATCAGGGATTCACCCGGGCGATCACGTTCTCGAGCCCCGGCCCCTACTTCGGATACAACCCCGAAGTCTTCACCGAGGTGTTCACCGCCGGAGGTGGCGAGGTCATCATCGACCAGACGTACGTTCCGGTCGACGATGTCGATTTCTCGGCCCAGGTCAACGCCGTGGCCGCCGTGGCCGAAGGCAACGAGATCCTCTACTCGGCCATGCTCGCGTTCCAGGTGACGGCGCTGCGTGGTCAGCTCGAGGGCCAGGGGCTCGACGGCATCACCTACATGGGAACGGACGCGTTCGAGGCGACCGGTCTGCTGGCGGAGTCCGACAACGAAGGCATGTACCACACCACCCACGCCTACGTTGAGCCGGGTGGCCGGATCGACAAGCTGCTCACGGCCTACGAGACGGCCAAGGGGAAGCCACTCGAATCGGGATCGTTCGCCGGTCTCTATGCCGACGCTCTCCTCCTGGGGCTTCAAGGCATGGCCGACTGTGGCTGCACCGACCCCGAGGGCATCGGCGCCGCAGTCGCCGAGATCACCGGCTTCGACGGCTTCACCGGTGAGATGAGCTACGCCGGCACGAACGGTGTCCCGCTCAAGCCGGTCTCGATCCACCGGGTCGTCGACGGCGTCGACACGCTCGTCGCCAACTGGGAGTAGCCCAGTGCTCGAGATCGAGGGCATCACAACCAGGTATGGCTCGATCTCGGCATTGCGCGATGTCAGCCTGACCGTTGGGTCCGGTGAGGTCGTTGGCCTCATCGGACCCAACGGGGCGGGGAAGACCACCTTGCTCGGAAGCATCTCCGGGCTCCTGAAACCGTCGACGGGTACGGTGCGGGTCGAGGGCGTCGACGTCACCGGCATGAGCCCCGACGGCATGCTCCGAGCCGGCGTGGCACTCGTCCCCGAGCACCGCCGGATCTTCACCGATCTGAGCGTCGTCGAGAACCTCAAGATCGGCGGGGTCACCGTGTCGGCATCGGATCGCTCTGCGCTGATCGACGAGATGGTCGAACTGTTCCCCGTCCTCAAGGAGAAGTGGAACACCTCGGCCGGCTTCCTCTCCGGTGGCGAGGCCCAGCAGTTGGCCATTGCCCGGGCCCTCATGTCCAAGCCCCGCCTGCTGATGATGGACGAACCTTCGCTCGGCCTGGCCCCGATACTGGTCGATGTCGTGTTCGACCTCATCCGGGAGCTTCGAGACCAGGGCAAGACGCTGCTGGTCGTGGAGCAGAACGCCACCCGCATGCTCGGCATCTCGGACCGGGCGTACGTGCTGCGCAGCGGAGCGGTCGTCGCCGAGGGCTCCGGAGCCGAACTGCTGGCGCGTGAAGACCTCTTCGATACCTTCGTCGGCAACTGAACAGGTCACGCCTTGAACCAATTGATCCAGAATCTCGTTGATGGCCTCGGTCGAGGAAGCATCTATGCCCTGCTGGCACTGGGGATCGCCGTGATTTTCGGGGTCATGCACCTCGTCAACTTCGCCCATGGCGAGTTGATCACCGTCGGTGGCTACCTGGCCTACTGGATGTTCAGCAACGGGTCCTCCTGGTACGTCGTCGCTCCGGCGGTGATCGTGTGCGCGGTTGTCGTCTCGGTGATCATCGAACAGGTCGCGTTCCGGTGGGTGCGCGGCGCCGAGGACTTCACCATGCTCTTGACGTCCTTCGGTGTGCACTTCGTCGTTGAGGCCATCTTCCTCATGTACGTGTCGGCCTCGGTCAAGAGCTTCAACCGCCCGACCTGGATCGCCAGGACGTTCAGCATCGGGTCGGTCTCGATCGAGGTCTTCGACATGATCGTCATCGTCGTGACGCTGGTCGTGCTCGGTCTGACGGCGCTCGTGCTGCAGCGCACCATGTTCGGCCTGGCCCTGCGGGCGGCCGCCGAGGATTTCGACACCGCTCGGCTGATGGGCATCAAGTCCGACCGGGTCATCCGGGGCGCGTTCATCCTCTCCGGACTGCTCGCCGGCATTGCCGGCGTGTTCTGGTTGATGCGTGCGGGGGCCACCAGCCCGGGCGCGGGTACCACGCCGATGCTCAAAGGGGTGCTCGCTGCATTGATCGGCGGCCTGGGCTCGTTGAAGGGGGCGGTGCTCGGCGGCTTCGCGCTCGGACTCGCCGAGGTGCTCCTGCGGTCGAATCTGCCGGGAAGTGTCGCCAGTCTCACCGATGGGGTGGTGTTCGCGTTGATCGCCCTGCTCTTCATCTTCCGCCCACAAGGTCTGATCACCGTCAGCCACGCCGAGAGGGTCTGAGATGTTCCGACTCATGGGCCGTGACGTCGCCTTTCCGATCTCCGGTGTGTTCCTGCAATTCCTGTTCTTGGTCGGTGGCGGCCTGCTCTACACCGCGCTCGTGGGCGGCTCGGCCGAGAAACTGATCACGGCGATGCTGATCGATGCGATCGCCGTGGTCGGTCTCCAGATCTACATCGGCAACACCGGAGTGCTCTCGTTCGGTCACATCGGTTTCGGTGCGATCGCCGGCTACGCCTTCGCCGTGTTGGCCATCGCTCCGCAGCGAAAGGGAACGGTGATCGGAAAGGCCCCCTGGGGCTTGGCCGACGTGCAACTCAGCCCGTTGCTGTCGGCGGTGGTGGCCATCGCCGTGGCTCTGGTGGTCGCAATCATCATCGGGCTCGGCCTGGCTCGTTCCGGGGCGCAGTCAGGAGCGGTGTCGGCCACCGTCATCACCCTGGCGTTGCTCTTCGTCAGCCACGAACTGGCCATCAACTGGACCAACCTGACGGGCGGTGATCGGGCAGGGTTGTCCTTCAGCGTCGGTCGTACCCTGGAGGGACGGTTGCCCATCTACATCGTGTTGTTGCTGGCGCTGA
>JAHECQ010000119.1 GCA_024641625.1 Acidimicrobiales bacterium
GTGTGACCGCTCCCGAGGGAACCTCCGGGTCCGTCGGCGGCGCTGTCGACGCGAACACCTCGACCTCGACGCCGACATCGACATCGACATCGACCACCAGGCCCGCCCCGATCGACGTCGACGAACTCCGCAAGACCCTTGGCCTGCCGGAGTTGACCACCACGACGACCTCCATCCCCGTGCCCGAGGCCGGTCCCATCGATCCGGCCGATGCCGTCGCCCCGGTGCTCGGCGCACTGCGGTATTCGGGGCGGGTCCGGTCCTTGTTGTACTTCCAACGCGATCGTTCACTGTCGGGTTTGCGCCGCAGCGACCTCCCCCGCGGTCTTCGATTCCTGGTCGAGAACGATGAGGGTGCCTCGCAGCGATTCTCACAGAACGGCACCCCGATGTACGCCGTCGGCGTCCCGATCATCGATATCGGCTCGACCGGCGCCACCGGCCAGTACTACGAGGTCACGTCACTCGTGGATCTCCAGTCGACGCTGAACCTGCTCCAGGTCATCCTCGGCGGTACCGCGTTGGCCACCAGTCTGGCCGGCGCCGCCCTCGGATGGTATTCCGCTCGGCGTGCCCTCCAACCGCTGGTCGACGTCTCCGCCGCCGCCCAATCGATCGCCCAGGGCGACTTCGACACCCGACTCGACGACCAGGTCGACCCCGATCTGGCCGGCCTGACATCATCGTTCAACGACATGGTCGACGCGCTTCGCACCCGCATCGAGCGCGACGGAAGGTTCGCCTCCGACGTCAGCCACGAGCTGCGGTCGCCGTTGATGACTCTCGCGGCATCTGTTGGCGTGCTCGAGGGGCGCCGGGCCGATCTTCCGCTTCGGGCTCAGCAGGCCGTCGATCTGCTCGGTCACGAGGTCCGCCGCTTCGAACAGCTCGTGGCGGATCTTCTGGAGATCTCGCGCATGGACGTCGGCGCAATCCAGCTCGAACGCGACCCGATCATCCTCTCGGAGTTCCTGCAATTCGTCGTGGCTCGATCGCAGAGCCCGGAGGTCCCCATCGTGTACGGCATCGAGGACAGCAATCTCGTGGTCCTCGCCGACAAACGACGGCTGGCGCAGAGCATCAGCAACTTGCTCGACAATGCGCTGAAGTACGCGGGTCGAGCCAGTGAGGTCGGCTTCACGCGATCGACGGCGCATCGGACGACCTCCCTGGCGTCCTCGGACCCGGAGGACGTGTGGGTCGAGATCTACGTCGAGGACCGCGGGCCGGGTGTCCCCGAAGCCGACAAAGCCCGCATCTTCGACCGGTTCACCAGAGCAACCGGTTCCGCTGGACGACGCGAACACACCACGGGAGTCGGGTTGGGCCTGTCCCTGGTCGCAGAGCACGTTCGGCTCCACGGCGGCGACGTCTGGGTCACCAATCGTCCCGACGGGGCGCCAGGAGCCCGATTCGTGATCGCCTTGCCCATCGGCGAGAGCTTCGACTTCGACGAGGAGCGAGCACTGTGAGATTCGCCCGCATGACCTCGGCGGTCATCCTTGTCGGAGGCACGTTCGCCGCCTCGTGTGGCATCCCGACCAACAGATCGCCCCAAGTCGAGGCCTTCCCCGACGATCTGCTCCAGGAGCTGCCGCCGACGACAGCCACGCCCACCGCTCAGCCCGAATCGGACACGTCGGCCCTGAGCTTGTACTTCCATGACCGCAATGACCAACTGGTCAGGGTCCGACGGGTCCAGGCACCGGCCATCAACGAAGCGCTGCAACTCCTGGTGGCCGGGCCGACCGAGGAGGAACAACTCCAGTATCTTCCCGCGCTGATCCTCTCGCGCCTGTCGAGCAACCTGAATCCACGGGTGTCCCGCATCGACGACGACCGTACGGCCTACATCACCGTGGCCGACGAGGCCGACTTCCGAAACGATCCCAACCGTCGCCTCGGTGCGGCCGAACTGGTCTGCACGGCGCTGCAATACCGCTTGGTGGATGGTGTCTACATCGAGGACTCACAGGGCATCATCCCCTTGACCGATCTCGAAGCCGTTCCCATCTCGGGCCCGACGAACGCAACCGCCTACGAGAACTGCCAGCCCCAAGCGCTGGCGCCGACAACGACCTCGTCGACCGTAGCCCGAACGGGCTGACCCGACGTCGAGCAAGGCTCAGGCGAAGAATTCCTTGGCCGTCGCCCACAGGCTCGAGCTGACCGGCTTGAGCTCGGCCGTGGCCTCCTCGAGCGAGACCCGGACGATCTCGTTCGACTGCAGCGCAACCATCTGCCCGAACGCGCCATCGTGGACGGCGTCGATGGCCGCGATGCCGAAACGAGAGCTGAGCACCCGATCCAGGGCCGTGGGAGATCCACCCCGCTGGACATGACCCAGGATGGTCACCCGTGTCTCGAAGCCCGTGCGCTTCTCGATCTCGGTGGCCACTCGATTGGCGATGCCTCCGAGGCGAAGGTGGCCGTACTCGTCGAACTCGTCCATCGGGATGTGAAAGGTTCCCGGGATTGGCTTGGCTCCCTCGGCGACCACGACGATCGAGGCGTACTTGCCGGACTCGTGCCGGCGGGTGAGCGCCGAACAGACCTCGGCGATATCGAAAGGCTCCTCGGGGATCAGCGTCATCGTCGCCCCTCCGGCAAGGCCGGCCCACACCGCAATGTGACCCACGTGTCGGCCCATGACCTCGACGATCATGATCCGGTTGTGGCTTTCGGCCGTCGTGTGGAGACGATCGATGGCTTCGGTGGCGATGGTGACGGCGGTGTCGAAGCCGAAGGTCCGCTCGGTCATCGCGATGTCGTTGTCGATGGCCTTGGGTACGCCCACGACCGGGAAGCCGTCGCGGTGGAGCTGACGGGCACAGGACAGGGTCCCTTCGCCACCGATGGCGACGACGGCATCGACCTCCAGATCGGCCATCGTCCGGCGGACCCGCTCGACCCCATCGGGCATCCCATAGGACTGGACCCGGCTGGTGCCGATGATCGTTCCACCGCGGGGCAGCGTACCGCGAAGGCGCTCGATGTCGAGTTCGGTGTAGTCGCCGTCCATGACTCCCCGCCAACCGTCGTGGAAGCCCAGGAGAGCGTCGCCGTACACCCGTTCCCCTTTGCGAACGACGGCGCGAATGACCGCATTGAGTCCAGGGCAGTCACCTCCTCCGGTCAGGATTCCGACACGCAGGGGAGAGTTGTTGGTCATGCAGTCCGAGCCTCCAGGTCCGATCCGATCGTGACAGCGTAGAGTCGCTGACGTCGAGCATTGATCAACCTCGAAGGAGATCCTGTGGGGAGTTCCCGACCGACTGCATCCCAGGCCATCACCGATTCCCATGGTGATCGGGAACGACTCGGTGTCGTGATCGCCATCGACGCCGGCACCACCGGCGTTCGGGCTCTGGCCATCGGCCATGACAGCAGGGTGCACGGCATCGCCTACCGGGAGTTTCCCCAGTACTTTCCCCAGCCGGGTTGGGTCGAGCACGACGCCGAGGAGATCTGGGAGGGGGTACAAGCAGTGCTCGGCGAGCTGATCCCGGCCTTGGAGCATCCCGTCGTCGCCGTGGGCATCACCAACCAGCGAGAGACGGTGGTGGCCTGGGATCGGCGTACCGGGACACCACGTCACCGGGCGATCGTGTGGCAGGATCGTCGAACCGCCGAATTCTGCGAGGCACTCATCGACGCCGGCCACCTGCCACTGGTTCGGGCACGGACCGGGCTGGGGCTCGACCCCTACTTCTCGGGGACGAAGATGCGCTGGCTCAGCACCGTCGGAGGGGTCGTCGCCGACGAACATCTGGCATTCGGCACCATCGATACATGGCTGATGTGGAAACTGAGCGGCGGCACGATCTTCGCAACCGAGCCCTCGAACGCCAGCCGAACGCTCTTGATGAACCTGCGCACTCTCGAGTGGGATCCCGAGCTGTGCGATCTCTTCGACGTGCCCCTCCATACGTTGCCCGAGATCCGTCCCAGCAGTGGACGATTCGGATCGACGGCCGACACCACAGCGCTCGGAGCCGGTGTCTCCATCGCCGGCGTGGCCGGCGACCAGCAAGCGGCTCTGTTCGGCCAGGCATGCTTCGAGCCCGGCATGATCAAGAACACCTACGGCACCGGCAGCTTTCTGTTGATGAACGTCGGCAACGTCTGCCCCGAACCGGTCGAGGGGTTGCTCACCACCGTCGCCTGGACGCTCGATGAGGACCAGGGGCCGACCTATGCCTACGAAGGTTCGATCTTCGTCACCGGTGCCGCCATCCAGTGGCTTCGCGACGGCCTCGGAATCATCTCGAACTCGGCCGAGATCGGCCCGCTGGCCGCCAGCGTCGAAGGAACCGGCGACGTCTTCCTCGTGCCCGCGTTCGCCGGGCTCGGCAGTCCCTGGTGGGATCCGTACGCTCGCGGCACGATCGTCGGTATCACCAGGGGGACAGGCCGCGCCGAGCTGGCACGGGCCGTCGTCGAGTCGATGGCCTACCAGGTCCGGGGTGTTGTCGATCTGATGACGGCCGCCGCCCAGCTCCCCCTCACCGAGTTGCGAGTCGACGGTGGGGCCTCGGTCATGGACCTTCTGCTCCAGCTCCAGGCGGACCAGCTCGGCGTGGCCGTCACCCGACCACGGATGCAGGAGACCACCGCCCTGGGAGCCGCCTACCTGGCCGGTCTGGCCGAAGGTTTCTGGACCTCGAGAAGCGAAGTGAGCAACGCCTGGGTGCGCGATGCGACGTTCGACCCCGTTGCCGATCGTTCCGAGGCCGATCGCCTCTATCGCCGCTGGCTGAAAGCGGTGGACCTCAGTCGAGGATGGGCGCTCAACTCGGAGTGAGCTCGGTGAGCGTTCGGCGCAGCGACCGCATCGCCTGCTGCGTGCGCTGCTCGTTCTCGATGAGGGCGAAGCGCACGAACCCCTCGCCCCCGGGGCCGAACCCTTCGCCTGGAGAGGTGGCGACTCCGGCCTCGCGAACCAAGCGCGAAGCAAACTCGAGCGAGCCGAGATGCCGATACGGCTCGGGGATCGGGGCCCACAGGAACATGGTTCCCTGGGGTTTGGGGACGTTCCAGCCAACTCGGTGCAGGCCCTCGACCAGCACGTCGCGCCGCTTCTGGTAGATGTCGCGAACCAACTTGGGATACTCGCCGGCCTCGTTGAGCGTGACGGTGGCTGCGATCTGGATCGGCTGGAAGGTTCCGTAGTCGAGGTAGCTCTTCAGCTTGGTGAGCGCCGCCACCACCTCGGGGTTTCCGACCAGGAAGGCCACACGCCAACCGGCCATCGAGAACGACTTGGTCATCGAGTACAGCTCGACGCAACAATCCTTCGCGCCCTCCACCTGAAGGATCGAGGGAGGGTCATAGCCATCGAAGCCGATATCGGCATAGGCGTTGTCGTGCACCACGATCATGTTGCGGGCACGAGCAAACTCGACCACACGCTCGAAGAAGGGAAGATCGACACAGATGGTGGTGGGGTTGTGAGGGAAGGAGATGACGAGGGTTCGGGGTTTGGGCCAGCTGTACTCGTAGGCGCGCTCGAGATTGGCGATGAACTCCTCGCCTTCGGCCAGTGGCACCTCGCGAATGGCCGCCCCGGCGAAGATGGGACCCCAGATGTGAATGGGGTACGACGGTGCCGGCACCAGACACGCGTCACCGGGCTGCAGGAGCACCCACATCAGGTGGGTGAAGCCCTCCTTGGCCCCGATCACGTTGAGCACCTCGGTGCCGGGGTCGAGGCGGACGCCGAATCGCCGCTCGTAGTGATTGGCGATGGCCTCGCGCAGTTTGGGCAGACCCTTGCTCGATGAGTACCGGTGGTTCCGGCTGTTGTGCACCGCCTCGGTCACCTTCTCGACCGCCACATCGGGCGATGCCAGATCGGGGTTGCCGAAGCCGAAATCGATCACGTCGATCCCGGCGCGCCGCGCATCCATCTTCAACTCGTTGATGACGCCGAGCACGTAGGGCGGAAGATGGTTGATGCGCCGAAAATCCATGCAGTCAATCTAGTCAACTCACTCGACGGAACCTGGGACGTTTCGGACCCAAACCATTGATCCGGACAACCCGCGTCCCCGGCTGTGTCAAGCGCGAGCGACACTACCAACCATCGGATCGGGGGAGATCTGCAGCCAGGATGGCCCCGCCGATGGCCCCGGCGGCCGGCCCCAGCGCGGCAGCCACGATGGGGACAGTCGGCCGATACGCGCCACCGACCACTGTGGTCATGACCTGGCTTCTCACGTCGTCGAGAAACCGATCGCTGATGGCCGTCAGCCCCCCACCGAGCACGATGAGTTCCGGGTCGAGGAGCGTGATCAGGGATCCGAGCCCCGTTGCCACCCAGAAGCCGAGCTGCGAGATCACCGCTCCGGCCTCTTGGTCACCTTCGTCGTTCGCTGCCGAGACGTGTTCGCCTCGCACCTCGGCAGGATCGCCCCCGGCCAATTCGAGTATTCGGGCTCCTTGGCCCCGGGCGATCGCCAGTCGAGCGAGATTTGCCAGCCCGGTGCCCGAGGACACCGTCTCCCAACAGCCCACGCGGCCGCAGGCACAGATCGGGCCACTTCGATCGACCAGCATGTGCCCCGGCTCGCCGGCGAAACCGTTCGCGCCGCGCAGAAGTCGACCGTCCACGATGATGGCTCCGCCGATGCCGGTGCCCTGAGTGACCACGATCACGTGGTCGGCCCCTCGGGCAGCACCCAGTCGATGTTCGGCCAACGCAGCATTGGCGGCGTCGTTCTCGGCGACAGTCGGCAGCCCGAACCGCTGCTGCAGATCGGTCGCAAGATCCAGGTCGATCACTCCTGGCACGTTCGGCCCGTAGCGCAGGATCCCACGACGATCGACCAGACCGGGCAAGCCGATGCCGATGGCGGTCACCCGACCAGCCGCATGCTCGTGATCGGCATGCTCGGCCACGGTGATCAAGTGATCGGCGAGATCGGCGACGGCGCCGATCAGACCACGGATGTCATGGCGCGGTGTCGGACGTTGCCGCTGATCGATCACGACCGAGGAGACCGGATCGAACAACACACCGAGGATCTTCGTTCCGCCGATGTCGATCCCGATCGTCAAGGGACGGCCGGGGGCCTCCTGAGCATCCGTCATGATGATGTCACCAATCGCCTCGCGGTCAGAGCCGGCAGGCTACCGAACCCCCAGGTTCGGTGTCACCCGGAAGAACGTGCCCCGGGGATGCAGGCATCACCCGGGAGGACCGCTTCGACGATCAGGCTTCGGTCACGCGGCTCGGCGTGCTGCGCAAGGCGCGGCGCAGTCCGACCCCGGTTGCCCACGAGGCAACCGGTCGACGGTTGCTCGCCAGGATGAGCTGGTGCTGCTGGGCAAGCGCCTCGAGTTGGACCATGAGGTTGTCGATCTCGTCATCGGGCACGGCATGGAACTCCCCGGTCACCACGATGGGCACCGACCGGGAGTTCTGACCGCGCAGGCGATCGCACAGGGCCGAGAGCAGATCGATCAACGGGCGCGTCGACCCTTCGCCGTTGCCAACCGAGGTTGCGGCTTCCAGCTCGACAAGCCGAGCCGCCGAAGCCAACGCTTGCGCCTCCAGCTGGTCGATACGAGCCATGGCGCGGGCATGACGATCGAAGTCGCGTTCGGCGACAGCGAGTTCGGCCTCGACGGTGGCGGGATCGACGGCTTCGGCTCGGCTCGCATGGGCCTTGGCCTCTGTCATCCACACCTCGGCGTGAGCCACCAGTTGTTCGGGTTCGATGTCCTCGGGGACCGAGACGCCTTCGATCAGCAGCAGCTCGTAGAGGCTCCGCAGCGCATCGAGCCATGCCGGATTCTCGACGCGGACCACCAGCTCGGTGAGGGCGCCGCCGAGATCCTGCGGCAGCATCGGTCCGAGATGCCGGCGGGCCTCGGCCTTGACCCCATCGAACTGCTGATCGAGCGCCATGACGGTGCTGTCGGATTCCATGCAGGCGCGGGCTTGTTCTGCATCGTGCTGGGTGGCGGCCAGTCGCTCGATCGCCTGCTCGAGTGCGGCCACATGCTCGGCCGGAGGAGTCGGACTCAAACGATGCAGGACATAGGAGGTGTAGGTGGGCATGTCCACCTTCGCCAGCAGGGTGACCACCTCGGCCGCTTCGGCTTCGCTCAGTCCTCGAGTTCGACGCTTCTTGTCGGTGGGATTCACCAACTCCTCGAGGCGGTAGTCCTCCTCGGGCGACAACATCAACGGCTGAGCCCGATGCTCGGCCTCAGCCACGTGCTGCATGGCCTGAGCCAGGGCCAGTTCTGCGTTCTGAACTCGCTGCTGAAGCGATGCAAGGTGGCCCGATGCGGCCTCTCTTGCCTCACGGTACGCGTCCCAACCGGCGATCAGATCCTGGATCGGGCCCGGAACCTCGGTGAGCTCCGCGGGTTCCCGCTCGACCACGGCAATCGCTCCGGCGATGCGAGCCAGTCGAGACTGAAGGAGCGCAGAGGTTCCCCCGGTGGCGTCCCTGAGGCGCTCCTGGAGTTGGAAGACGCGCGCCGCCACCGAAGGATCGAGATCGGCTCGGATCTCCTCGACCTTCACGGCGTCGATCTCGGCCCGACGGCGAAGCTGATCGAGTTCGACTTGGGCGACCTCGATGCGAATCGGACCGACGCCGAGCGCATCGGCATCGACGATCACATCCTCGGTGGTGAGGGGGCCGATCGTCTGATTCGTCAGCTCACCCAACTCGATCAGATGTCCCTCGTTCTCGATCAGCCCGCGGACGAGACTGCCCGAGCCGTTGACGAGAGACCGAATGGTGGACACCAAGGTGTTCGCCTGGACGTGGTCAAGATCGTGAAGGACCGAGATGAAGGGATGAAGGTCAACCGTTCCGATGCCGTCGCCGAGATCGAGTCGAAGGATTCGCATGAGCCGGTCATCGACCCAAATAGGTCGGCACTCAAGAACATTTTCCGGAATTGTCGGGGTCGACCCCGGCGCCAAACGCGCCGGCTCGATCAGACCGATTCGACCCGGGAACGGAACCGGTCGAGCGCAGCCGACAAGATCTTGGTTTCGGCGCGACGCTTCACGAACCCGGGCAGCGGCACGGCCAGTTCGACGTCGAGTTCGTAGACCACCGTCGTCGAATCGGCACCGGTGTCGACCGGTTCGAAGTTGTAGGCACCATCGAGTCGGCGGGTGAGATCACCCTCCACCTGTTGCCACCGGAACGATCGGGGGGCGTCGGCGTAGTCATAGGCCAGCACGTAGGACGTGCGGCGTCCCATGGCTTCGGCCTGGAAGGCGGCCCGCACCGGGCGGCCTTGGTCATCGGCCTCGAGAACTTCGACTCGGGTGATGGCGGGGACCCAACTCGGGTACGAGGCCAAATCGATCGCGACCGCGAAACACGTCTCCAGCGGCGCCTGGACTACCTCGGAGACCATGGTGTGCTCGGTGATCGGCATCGGCTGCATCGACCAGACCCTACCGCTTGGCGTGGTGGGACGGAAAGCGGCCGTAGCGGCTACCGAAGTAGGCCATCAGGCCGAATCCGAACAATGGACCCAGCACCGAGAACGCAGCCGAGCTGAACGGCTCCAACGCCGCGCCGCCGATCCCGATGACCACTTGGGCGGCCAGGCATCCACGCAGGATGTTGCGTGGAGCGACATCGACCGATTGCCCGCCGAGCAGGAACGCTCCCCCGAACCACACGTCTTCGTCGCGACTTCGGCCGGCTGCAATGACGAAGGCGACGGCGAAGAAGGCCATGCCGGCGAAGAACAGGAGCAGATTCACCGTCACCCCGAGGTTCACCAACGTGTCGGACGCCGCGAGACTGGCGGCAGTGGCCACCAGGTGGACGACGACCGAGATCTTGGCCACCGAGAGCACTCGTGAGGGAGTCATCGGTTGCGTCGCTTTCTCTTCGGGATCCACCTGGTGAGGCAGCTGGTCCGAACGCCGGAGTCCGGTACCCGAAGCTCGGCGGCATCGATCGCCGAC
>JAHECQ010000120.1 GCA_024641625.1 Acidimicrobiales bacterium
CTCATCCGGCTCCAGGCATTCCTGCCTGAGGGGCGCAGCTCGCGGGTGCTGCTGGCCTCCACGGTCATGGGGCTCATGGTCGGCGCAATCGTCAGCATCTTCGAGTGGGTGACGATCACGGTCACGTTCGACAGTCTTGGCGAGATGCCCCTCGGCATCCAGGTCGTGGCGCCGTTCTTCGGCCTTGCCCTGGCCGCACTCATTCTCAAGATCGTCGGGGGTGGCATCTCACCGGCAACTTCCGACGAGTATCTCACCGCCTATCACGCCAAGCACCCGTCCCTCCCGGCCCGTTCCTTGGTGGCACGCATGACCGCCGGTGCTGCGACGATCGGGCTCGGCGGAGCTCTTGGCCTGGAAGGCCCGTCGATCTACGCCGGTTCAACCGTCGGACTGGGCCTGTATCGCCGGCTCGACCGGTGGCTCGGACGTGACGCAGCCAAAATGTTGATCACTGCCGGTGCTGCCGCCGGCGTCGCCGCAGTGTTCCAAGCTCCGGCGACCGGTGTGCTCTTCGCGCTCGAAGCGCCCTATCGAGACGACCTGGCCCACCGAGCGCTCTTGCCCTCGCTACTGGCGTCGGCCGCCAGCTACAGCACCTTCGTCTCCATGCCGTTCACCCAACCCAGACCCTTGCTGGGCCAAGTGCTGGCCCCCGGCATCGGCGCCGGTGACCTGATCGCCGCCTTTGCCATCGGTGTCGGGGCAGGGCTGGGCGGACGCGTCTTCGCCGCCTTGACCCGCAAAGCGAAACGGATTTCCTACACGGTGTCCAAACCCGTGCAGATCGCAGCCGGTGGTGCCATTCTCGGCGTCCTCGCCCTGCTCTCCGATGCGCTCTTCGATGCGCCGCTCACGCTGGGGCCCGGCGTCGGGGCGGTCGAATGGATGACCCACGATCGGGCCTTCTCGATGCTCGTCGTGCTGTTCGTCCTTCGTGCCCTGGCCACTCTGGTCACCATCGGCGCCGGCGGGACGGGCGGACTCTTCATTCCGCTGGCCGTCCAAGGCGTGCTCCTCGGTGGACTGGTCGGTGCCGCTCTCGAAGCGGTGGGCATCTCCCCCGAAGGGGTGCGGCTCCTACCCATTCTCGGTCTGGCCGCCTTCGTCGCCGCCGGATATCGGACCCCGATCGCGGCGGTCATCTTCGTGGCCGAGACCACCTCGAATTCCGGCCAAGCCGTCGTTCCGGCCCTCATTGCCGCCGCCGTCTCGCAATTGGTGGCCGGCTCGGAGTCGGTCAGTTCGGGACAGCGTGTCGAACGCACCGGTCACCTCGAGGCCCGATTCGTCATGCCGGTGGCCTCAGCGCTGACGACTGATGTCCTGACCGTCCCGCCGGACGCAACCATCTCGGAGTTCGTCTGGATCCACGCGCTCGGTCGGCGCCAGACCACCGTGCCCATCGTCGATGGCAGTCGGTATGTAGGCATGTGTACCGTGGCCGACTGCGCGGCGGTCGAACGGACCGAATGGGAAACCACCACCGTCGAATCGATCGCCGACACCCGAGCGCCCCGGGCCACACCGTCTTGGACCTTGCGAGACGTCGTGGCCGCGATGGAGGATGCAGGCACCGATGTGATTGCCGTGACCGACTCGTCGGCCAACTTCATCGGCCTGGTGTTCGAGAGCGAGATTGTGAAACTGGGCGAGATTCTCGACGAGACGGCGGAAACGACGAGTTCCTAGTTCTCCGAGTCGTAGTCGTCGTCGTACTCGTCGTGGAGACTCTTGGCCTCCTTCGTGACCGGCAGATCGAACGGATCGTCGTCGAGCCTGTCAATCAGGCTCTCGATGTCATCGTTGCTCGATCGCTTCAGAGCACGAGCTTCTTCGTAACGGCGGTGACGCCCCTTTTTCACGGGACACGCTCCTGCGAGTTCAGGCAGTGTTGCTTTCAACCAGGGTTCTTGCGACCGGTTTGCAGTAGTACTCAATAGTGCTCAGGGGATTACTGGGATCCGAGTATGACAGGACCCGACATTCGAGCGCCGTCGCCCGACAAGGGTGACGGCGACGACGCCAGCGGCTCAGTGTACGGGCAAGCAGGTGTGTTCTGCGAACTCCGGGTGGCGGATCACTGATTCACGCACGAACAGGGCGGCTGTTTCGGGGCTCCAGCAGTAGATTCCCCCGCTCGAAGGCCAAGGACGCCTGTCCGGCGACCAGCTGGCGCACCGGTTCACCAACGAGATCGGCCCGCCAGCCCTCGAGGAGGCGACCACTCGGAGGATCGGCGAGTAACAACTCGACGTCGCTACGGGTGGCGATCAGCGCAGGATCCATCTTGGCGTCGCGAGCCACCTGTGCCACCCAGGCGATGATGAGCGAAACCGCAGGTCGGAGATGCTTCGGAAGCTCAGGCGCCCGGGGAACGCTGACGAGATCTTGGGGCTCTGCACGCAACCCCGCCTGCACGGCTGTGAGGAGCTCGTGCCCGGCATCTCCACCGTAGTGGCGGCGATCGAGGCCACGAAGGTTCGCCAGGTCGCCAAGCGTCCGCGGCATGCGCTGGGCGACGGCCACGACACCGATGTCAGGAAGCACTTGGCGTACAGGAACATCAATGGACGCTGCGCGGCGCTCTCGCCATGCGGCCACTGCCTTGGCCACCTGCGCGGCGTCGCCCTTCAACTTGCGTGCGTCCTTGATCCGGCGGACCGCGTCGTCGGAGGTCCGAGCCGACCTCGGGCGTTCGAGCATCAGCGTCGACTCCTGCTCCGCCCATTCGAGCCGACCGAGTGCGACCAACCGTTCGACGATGACGTCGGTCAGTGCGAGCAGGTGTTGGACGTCACCGGCAGCGTAGACGAGCTGCTCGGGGGTGAGGGGACGCCGGAGCCAGTCGGTCAGCCGATCACCCTTGGCGATCGGAACGTTCAGGAACGAGTCGAGCAAGGAGGCCAACGAACCGCTGGAGAAACCGAGGAATCCCGCGGCAATCTGCGTGTCGAACAACCTGGCCGGGGCGGCGCCGGTGGCCAGATCGAGCACCTCGAGATCCTGGACCCCAGCGTGGAGCACGCATAATCCCGGGCCCAGGAGCAACCGACTCAATGGGTGGAGATCCACGGCCAAGGGATCGATCAGCACGACCTCATTCGCCCAGCCGAGCTGGACCAACGCGACCTGGGGGAAATAGGTCCGCTCTCGATGGAACTCGGTGTCGATCGCGTACCGGTCCTCGGCCAGCGCCGCTTCGACGACCTCTTCGAGATGGGCAGGATCGACGACAAGCTGGGGCACGGCCTCTCAATGTACGTCGTCGGCGCCATCAATCGTCATTCCACCTCGAACACGACGCCCTTCCCTAGCTCCGTAGACCTACAGTTCGAGCCGAAGGGCTTCCCGCAGGGAGGCAGGCGTGTCGGCATCGATCAGCGCCTCAGCGGGCAGATCGACGGCGAGATGCGGGCCGAGCTCGAGCGCATCTCGAAAGGCTCGCGAACCGTTGGCCACATGACGCCGGGCCGCCACGGCCCATGCCGTCGGCCAGATGCCGAACGACGGTTCGAGGCGACCGGCAACCCGGGCCACCACCGCAGTGTGAGCCGCCACGTCGGCGCCATCGGTGCGGGCAAGCTCGCAGAGCCCAGCGACCAGCGTTGCCACGTGCTCAGGCAACAGCAGTGGTAGATCACACGGGCACACCACGACATGTCCGCGCCCGAACCAGGACAACAGCGTTGCCATGGCCGGCAGTGGCCCACCGCCAGGGTCGACGTCGGCGATCGTGATCAGCCCCAGCACGTTGCCGGCCGTGCCGCCAACCGCAACGACGGGATCGATGCCGGCACCTCTGAGCGCGGCAACCACCCGGGCACCGAGCAGCCGTTCGCCGGCGCGCGCCAACGCCTTGTCACTGCCGAATCGCCTGCTCGCTCCCCCGGTCAGCACTGCGCCGGCGAACTGCATGGTCAATCGGGGCCGCCGATCATGGCTGTCGTGACGAGGACTCGTCAGTCGTCGAGGTTCGCATCCGACCAGGTCGGATCGAGCTGCACCAGGAAGTGTCGAATCCGTTCCTCCTCGTCAGCCTCGGAGATGGCAGCGGCGGAGCGTCGAAGACCGGCGAGCGCTCGGAGGAACCCACGGTTCGATGGATGTTCCCAGCGGACGAATCCCGAACCACGCCAGCCATTCTGTCGGAGCGTGTCGAGCCCACGGTGATATCCGACACGATACGCGGCGTACTGTTCGATCTCATCGCGGCCAAGATCTCCGAGACGGGCCCAGGCCTCGATGAATCGAGGCCAACGGACGACGACGGCAGCCACCGCCGCCCGACGAGTCGCCTCTGGCTGGGACCAGGCAGCGTCCAACGCCACCTGTTGATCCGAAGGAGCCGGAGGCAGCACCGTCTCGGGGAGTCCGGCTGCGCTGAATTGGATGTTCTGGCTCATGGGGGCGAGGGTAGCCCTCGGCGGGGACGGTCGAGCAGACAACCGCTCAGGGACAGCCGTTCAGGGACCGCCGTTCAGGGACCGCCGTTCAGGGACAGCGCAATACTCGAAGGGTGTCGGTCATGCCCGAGGCGGCGCTGCTCCCGGCCAACACCGCCACCAGGTCACCAGTCCGCAGAAGTCCGGCGTCGCGAGCCTGTCGAACCGCCCGTTGCAGCGTGGACTCCATGTCATCGATCCGATCGATCAGTACCGGGGTTGCTCCCCAGCTCATCGTGAGTTGTCGGACCGTTCGCTCGTCTGGGCTGAAGCCCAGGATCTGCGTGTTGGGCCTGAATCGGGCAATGGCTCGCACGGTGAAGCCCGACCGGGAAATACAGACGATGGCCTTCACCCCGATATCGCTGGCGGCTCGCCAGGTGGCCATGGTCATGACATCGGTGATGGCTGCATCGACGCTCAGTGGTTCCTGCAGTCGGTCACGCTGAATGGTGGGCGCCCACCCCTCGTGATCGAACTCCTGATCAGCCCGACTGGCGATCCGTGCCATCGTGGCGACGACCCGAACCGGATCGGTGCCGATGGCTGTCTCGGCCGAGAGCATCACTGCGCTCGTCCCATCGAACACGGCGTTGGCAACGTCGGACGCCTCAGCCCGAGTGGGCGATGGCGAGGTGATCATCGATTCGAGCATCTGCGTGGCGGTGATCGCCGGTCGGCCAAGGGCGATGCAGCGACCGATGATCTCCTTCTGCAGGTGCGGTAGATCCTCGATGCTGCACTCCGAGCCCAGATCACCCCGGGCCACCATCACCGCTCCGGAGGCCGAGACGATGCCGTCGAGATTCTCGATGGCCGAGCGGGTCTCGATTTTGGCCACGACCAACGGACCTCGGGGGGCAGGTTCGAGGCCAACCCGACGGATGTCATGAGCCGAACGCACGAAGCTCAGCGCGATCATGTCGACACCGATATCGACGAACGCGTCGACCAGGCGAAGATCCTCTGCCGTCGGGCTCGAGAGCATGAGACGATCCGAGGGGATGTGCAGTCCGGGTCGCCCCTGGAGCAACCCCCCGAAGATGACCTGTGCCGAGAAGGAGTCGTCGTGCACCTCGGTGAGCTCGAAGAGAATCGATCCGTCTCCGAGCGTGACCCGATCGCCGACTCGGAGATCGGTCAACAGGGTCGGATAGTTCACAGTGAAGCAAGCCTCGGTGCTGGGACCATCGCCAGGGGCCAGCCGGATCATCTGCGTGCTCTCGACCCTCACCTCGTGTTCGAAAGCCCCGAGCCGAATCTTCGGTCCCGGTAGATCAGCGAGGATTCCCAACGGTCGCTTGGCGGCCAGGCCTGCGGCGCGGATGCGCTCGTAGCGGGCGAGCGCCTCTTCGAGCGACGTCTGGGAAAGATTGATCCGAGCGACGTCCATCCCGGCGTCGATCATGTCGACGAGCAGTCGTGGATCATCCGAGGATGGCCCGATGGTGGCGATGATTTTCGTCCTGCGGTTCACACACCGAATCTACTGGCCGCCGCCTCCCGCCGTTCGGCGCTGTCGAACCGGGCGCCTTCCCCCGTTCGGCGCTGTCCTACCGGGCGCCTTCCCCCGTTCGGCGCTGTCCTACCGGGCGCCTTCCCCCGTTCGGCGCTGTCCTACCCGTCCAGGGCGACGGCCGTACTAGAGTCGAGCCGCTATGGACCTGATCGTCATCAGACACGCACGTCCGGAGCGGCTCGTCGGCGTCGACGGCGGAGCCGACCCCGGGCTCACCGAGATCGGTCATCGCCAGGCCGAACTGATGGCCGACTGGATGCAGCACGAGCGGCTGGCCGCCATCTACGTCAGCCCGATGACCCGCGCCCGTCAGACGAGTCGACCGCTCGAGGAGCGGCTTGGCATCGAGGCCATCGTCGAGCCCCGGGTCCGAGAATACGATGCCAAGTCATCGCACTACATCCCCATCGAGGAGGTGAAGGACGACAAGGAGGCCTGGAAGGCTTGGGTGGCGCGTGAGGCGACCACCGATCGCACCGCCTTCGCCACTTTGGTCAACGAGGCGGTCAACGACATCATCGGGCGTCATCGCGGCGAGCGGGTTGCCATCGTCTGCCACGGGGGCGTCATCAACGTCGTGGCGGCGCGCATTCTCGGAATAGCCGACCGGATGTTCTTCAATCCTCACTACACGAGTATCAATCGGATGGCTGCTGCATCTTCGGGCGAGCGCTCGATCGTCAGCCTCAATGACATCGGTCATCTTCGGCGGCATCCCGAACTCGTGCTGCACTGAGGTTGCGGCGGCCGCTCAGTTCCGAGGCACGTCGGTCCAGGCCTGATCCTTGTCCGTGCGAACATCGCCGGGCAGCCCGAGCACCCGCTCACCCAGGATGTTCCTCATGACCTCGCTGGTGCCGCCCTCGATCGAATTGGCGCGGCTTCGCAAGAACGCACGCTGAGGTGTCGGCACATCCATCTCGGCATCCGCCGACCCCAGCACGTAGTCGCCGTAGAGCATGCCGTCGGGACCGAGCAGGTTCATGGTGAAGGCGAGGATGTCCTTGTTGAGATCGGCCTGGGCCAACTTGGCCACCGAGCCCTCGGGGCCGGGGACCCCGATCTTTCGCATCTCGGATGCTCGGATGTTGGTCAGACGGTGCACCTCGGCCCGCACCCACAACCTCATCAACTGGTCGCGATCGGCGCCACTGCCTCCGCCTCGACGATACGCCTTGGTGGCCAGAGAGATCGGACCGCTGCCCTTCTCCGGCACCACACCCCCGATCGAGACGCGCTCGTTCATCAACGTGGTCAGCGCAACCCGCCACCCGTCACCGACATCGCCCATCCGCTCCGAATCCGGAGTGCGGGCGTCGGTCAGATACACCTCGTTGAACTCCGCCGAGCCCGTCATCTGTCGAAGCGGCCGGACCTCGACGCCAGGTTGGTGCATGTCGATGACGAAGTACGTCAGGCCCTTGTGCTTGGGCTGCTCGGGATCGTGTCGAGCCACGAGCATGCCCCAACGCGCTCGGTGGGCCAGCGATGTCCAGACCTTTTGGCCGTTGAACACCCACTCGTCACCATCGCGCACCGCTCGCGTGGACAGACCGGCCACGTCCGAGCCGGCTCCCGGCTCGCTGAACATCTGGCACCAGATCTCCTCGCCGGTGAACAGCGGCCGTAGGTATCGCCGCTTCTGCTCCTCGCTGCCGTGGGTGAGGACCGTCGGTGCCCCCATGCCGTAGCCGATTGGGTTGCGGTAGTAGGCGTTCGGGGCCCCCGCCTCGGCCAAGCGTCGATTCACCATCGTCTGCAGCTTCGGACTCAGTCCGAGTCCGCCAGAGCCGACCGGGAAGTTCACCCAGCCGAGACCCAGGTCGTACTGGCGACCCAGGAACTCGAGCGGCGGAGTGACGCCCGGATCGAGCTCGTCGAGAAGTTGCTCGACGAGCCGACTCACCAACTGTTCATCGGGAGTGCGGGCTTCGTTGGATGGAGCGGTGTCGATGGACATGGGACCTCGATCAGCTTGGGAGAACAGTCGGTTTCGGGAGAACAGTCGGTTTCGGGAGAACAGTCAGTTGCAGTTGAATCGAAGCCGTCGTGCGGCTTCGAGGTGCTGGGATTCATGAGCGGAGTCGAGCACGGCGAGGATCTCGTGTTGCTCGGCCGCTGCGTCGTAGCGGCCGGTGGCGACCAGGAGCCTGATCAGCTCGGCCCGATGCGCCGGCCCGGCGCCCGGCACCAGCACAGCGAGTTGACCCACCAGCGCTGCCTGCCCGAGATCACCGAGCGTGAGATGGATGTGTCGAAGGTTGTTGAGCATCCGGTGTGCCACCTCCGACGACGACAACACTGCGGTGTGCGAAGGTTCGAGTGAGGCCCCGGGATGCACTCCGGTGAGCAGGTCCTGGCAGGCTCCGACATCGAGCGATCGACCGGACTCGAACGGATCGAACCAGCGGTCCGCTCGCAAGCCGTCACCGACGAGAAAGTGGCTCGGGAACCCGACCGGTGTGAGGGGCACACCAAGTCGGCGACCGGTCTCGATGGCCACGATGGCCAGCGTGATGGGGATGCCGAGTCGAGTGGTCAACACCCGATGAATATACGAATTGGCCGGGTTGTAGTAGTCGCGGTGGTTGCCCTTGAAGCCCTGATCACCGAACACGAAACGGAGCACGGCGTCGGCATCGACGCAGATGGCCGGCGCCTGCTCGGCGAGTTCGTCGAACTGGGCCACGATCTGATCGGGTTCCACTGGATCATCGGACAACCACGCGACGATCGCAGCAACGCGATCGAGCGCCGCATCGCCGGTCGTTGCGAACACCGACCGCACCTCTTCCTCGACCTCGGCAAAAGGCCGACGGGCATGACGGCGCGCAGACACTCCTTCAGTGACCCCGGAATTCGGCCGGCCGCTTCTCCATGAAGGCGGCGACACCCTCGGCGTAGTCGGCGCTGGCGAAGCACCCCCGGGCGGCGGCCTCGGCTTGTTCCATCATCGCCGTCCCATCGGGGCGATGTGCGCCGAGATGGGCGGCCACGGCCAGCTTCGTGGCCCGTTGGGTCAACGGTGCCCTGGTCGCCATGATCCCGGCCTGTTCACGCACGAAGTCCTCGAGATCGGCCTTCGGCCTGACATGATTGACCATGCCCCATCGCAAGGCCGTGTCCGCGTCATAGATGTTGCCGCTGTAGACGATCTCCTTGGTGACGGCGGGGCCGAGAAGATCGACGAACTTGGCGGTTCCCGTCGGTGAGTAGCCCAGACCGAGCTTGGCCGGGGGCAGCGCAAAGCGGGCATCATCCGCTGCGTAGCGAATGTCGGCGCACAGAGAGATGGCCAAACCTCCCCCGACGCAGACGCCGTGGATCATGGCCAGGGTCGGCTTGGCCAGCGTCTCGATGGCGGCGTAGCCCGCTGCGGTTGCCTGGTCGTAGGTGGTGGTTGCTCCCCCGGTGCGGGACTCACTGAACTGGCTGATGTCGGCACCGGCAACGAAGGCCTTCTCGCCGGCGCCGCGGAGGATGACCACCCGAATGTCGTCGTCGTCTTCGAGTTCGCGGCACAACGGTGGCAGCGCCTGCCACATCCCGAGCGTCATGGCGTTGCGACGGGCCTGATGATCGAAGACCAGCCAGCCGATTGCGCCGTCTCGTTCGAATCGAACCTCGGCGATGACGGGGTCGACGGACGGCTGATCGGAGGGAAATGCCTGGTCGGTCACCCGCCAAACCTAGCGACCGACCACCCGACACGCCAGCTTTGGCGGCTGCTACGTTCAGTTGCGTGACATCGATCGGTTCGTGGCCCTTCCTGCACGATGCCGGACACTATGGCTTTGCCCATCGCGGTGGCGGTGAGGTGGCCCCGGAGAACACACTCGAGGCCTTCCAGCGCGCCATCGACCTCGGGTTTCGCTACCTCGAGACCGACGTGCACCTCACGAGTGACGGCGTGCTGGTGGCGTTCCACGATGCCGGGCTCGAACGCTTGACCGGCCTGGGGGGCACCATCGCCGAT
>JAHECQ010000588.1 GCA_024641625.1 Acidimicrobiales bacterium
CTCACCGCTCGCCCCAACGACTCGCTCGTGTGGGCCGGGATGCTTCTGGGCAACGAACTCGGACTGTCCCGCTTCGACTTCGGCCAGAGCGACCTCGACCAGGAGGGGTTGCTGCGCTACAAGGAGAAATTTGCGACGGAACGGGCGACGATCACCTCGTTCCGGTACGACCCGCCGAATTCGGACGACACCGCCGTGTCGACGGGTGGGTCGTACCTGACTGAATTGACCGAACTTCTGATCGGGCCCGACGTATCGGACGACCTCTATCGACAAGCAGGAGCGCTGTTGTACCGCAATTTCTGCTGAGGGCTCTCGGTATCGGTCGGAGCGTCATCCCCGGTCGGGCGAGTCCGCATCTTGACTCGGACGTCGGGCGCCGTAGGACAACGCGGCCAGGGCTGCGAGAGGATCGCGCCACGAGATTGCACTCTTGGCCGGACACCGTGCCGCGAACGCCGCCCAGCGCAGGAGGGAGACGCCGTCTGCACGGGCCGCGAGGACGTCTTGCCAGGGCTTGACCCAACGAACCGGATGCTCGGTCCTGCGCACCGCAGGCCGCTTTTCGCCGGTGAGATCGGCGAAGACGAGCGCCGGCAAGTTCACGCCTGCGAGCGCTCCGGGAAAGTGCCACAAACTGAAGCGCGCGTTGATCTCGAGAAGCCGTAGTCGCCCCTGGCGATCGCGTTTGAAGTCGAGCTTGGCGACTCCGGAGAGGCCGATTCGCTCGATGAGTTCGTTGCCTACTCGCCTGACCTCGGGGAGGTCCACGACCTCGACCGCGGACGAGATCCCGAAGGTCAAGGGCCGTGTGCGAATCTTCCGTCCCGTGAATTCGCCGGCGAGGTCACCGGCGGCATCGATGTAGACGTGATGGCTCTCGATCGCTGACTCGGGCCCCTCGAGCAGCTCCTGCACGATGAGGCCGGTACCTGCAGGTTCGAAGCGAGCCCACAGCGCGTCGAGCTCGGCGTAGTTCGAGGCTCGCATCGCCTTGGCGCTGCCCGCAGCCGGCGTCCACTCGTCCGACCGGCGCAGAGCCGGTTTCACGATCAGCGGAAACGGGAACGCTGCGGCTGGTGGCAGTGGGTGACCGGGCTCCAGCACCACCGTGATGGGTACGTCGAGGTCGGCACGCTTGGCCAACTCGGCGAAACGAGACTTGTCCACCAGATCCTCGACCAGTGAGGTCTCGGCGACCACGAAGCGGATGGATGGAGCGAGCTGATCTCTGAGGCGGGAAACCATCAGAAGCTCCGGGTCGCTCTGATAGAAGAGTACAGGTGGTTCCGACTCGGATTTGGCCTCGGTGACCAGTCGGGCAGCCATGGCCTGGGGCTCGCGCCAGGTGTCGAGTGCGTCGATGCTGCGATCGACGTAACGGGATCGACGAGGAGGAAGACCCGGCTCGGTCACTGCAACACACCTGATTCCCGACCGGCCGAGCGGCGCGATCAGGTCCATGTCCCCCATGACATACGCGAGGGTCCTATCCTTAGCCACCTGCGCGACCTCCTCCTGACCGTCGATGAGCCGCCTGATATTGCGGGCCGCTCCGTGGCATCATGCCGGGATGCACCTCTGCCGCGTCAGTAATCGCGACTTTTTTCGGGTGGCGGATGTCCGTCTCGCATGAGTCCTGAGCCATCGCGGCACGATGTCTCGGACCGACGCAATCGTCGGGGCCCGTCGTCGAGGATGCTCCTCGTCTCCTGGTTGATCGTGGGTGCCACGTTCGTGGCGCTTCTGTTTCTTCTCGATCCCCCGGCCGATGACCACTCATCGATCCCTGCCGGGACTTCCTCCACTTCCTCCACTTCGTTGCCGGATTCCGTCGACGCGCGTCCGTCCACGACGGTGGCACCGAGCCTTCCACCGATGCTCGGCGTCGAGGGCAACCGGATCATCGCCCTCGACGGAACCGTCCTTCGGCTGATCGGTGTGAATCGATCCGGCGCCGAATACGCCTGTGTCCAGGGTCTCGGCGTCTGGGACGGTCGGGCCGACGAGGCACTCATCGATGCCATGATGTCCTGGAAAGTCAACAGCGTCCGGATTCCCCTGAACGAGCACTGCTGGCTGGGCATCGATCCGGCCAACCGATTCAGCGGCCTCGTCTACCGCGACGCGATCACCGAGTTCGTCGGTCTACTCGAGGCCCGCGGTGTGGCCGTCATACTCGACCTCCACTGGAGTGGGCCGGGTACCGAACCCGCCAAGCGCAACATGCCGATGCCCAACGCCGATCACTCCGTCGACTTCTGGCGTTCGGTCGGGGCGACGTTCGTCGATGACCCCCTGGTGGTCTTCGATCTGTTCAACGAACCTCATCAGGTCGACTGGGAGTGCTGGCGTGACGGTTGCGAGATGGCTGAGGGATATTCAGCGATCGGGATGCAGGACTTGGTCGATGCTGTTCGCTCGACCGGTACTCGACAGCCGATCATCCTGAGCGGCATCAATTATGGGAACGACCTGAGCCGTTGGCTCGAGATGGCGCCGGTCGATCCCGCGGACGCGCTGATGGCCGGCTTCCATCTCTACAACTTCAACAAGTGCCGTACCCCGTCATGTTGGGACGCGACGGTGCGACCGGTAGCCGACGAAGTCCCGGTCGTGACAGCTGAACTGGGCGAAGATACTTGCCTGGGGGCCTTCACGACCGACTATCTTGCGTGGGCCGACG
>JAHECQ010000121.1 GCA_024641625.1 Acidimicrobiales bacterium
TTCGATGGGCGATCGCCGACGCCGATCGCCTGGGTCCCCGCCCTGGTCGTCGACGTGGTCGACACCACTGCCGCCGGGGATTCGTTCTGTGCCGGGTTGGTGGACGCGCTGCTCGATGACGCCGACCTGAGGGCCGCCGCCGTCTGGGCCACCCGGGTTGCCGCCGTCACGGTCGGTCGGCGGGGCGCCCAGGTGTCGCTCCCCACACGCGCCGAGGTGGACGCCGGCTGAGAGCGGTTCGAAGCGTCAGTCGTTGAAGCCGTTCGGATGACGCGACTGCCACCGCCATGCATCGCGCAACACCATTTCCAGGGTGCGATCGGCGCGCCAGCCCAGCTCGCGGTTGGCCAGCGTCGGGTCGGCCAGGCTCACCGCGACGTCTCCGGCTCGCCGTTCGGTCACTTCATAGGGAATGTCGACCCCGCTGACGTGGCCTGCGACTCGGATGACGTCGAGCACCGAGGCGCCTGTCCCCGTGCCGAGATTGTAGGTCTTGCACCCATTGTCGGGTCGGTGCAGAGCGGCCACGTGGCCAAGGGCGAGATCGATGACATGAATGTAGTCACGCACCCCGGTGCCGTCAGGAGTGGCGTAGTCGGTCCCGAACACCTGCACCTGTGGTCGGCGGCCGACGGCGACCTGCATGACGAAGGGCACCAAGTTGGCAGGGATCCCGGTGGGATCTTCGCCCAGATCGCCGCTGGGATGGGCGCCGGCGGGGTTGAAGTACCGCAGCAGGGTGATGCGCCATCGCGGGTCGGTCAGCGCGAGATCGCCACACATCTGTTCGATCATCAGCTTGGTCCGCCCGTAGGGGTTGGTTGCGCCGGTCGGAGCATCCTCGGGGATGGGCACCATCTCGGGATCTCCGTAGACCGTCGCCGACGAGCTGACGACCAACTCGAAGACCTCATGGGTCGCCATGGCGTCGAGCACGTTCATCATCGACAACACGTTGGTCCGGTAGTAGCGCAGCGGATGCTCGACGGATTCGCCGACTGCTTTGAGGCCGGCGAAATGAATGACTGCGTCGATGGGGAAGGAAGTGAAGAGATCGTTGGTGGCCTCGAGATCGGTCAGGTCGACCTGGGCGAAGCCGAGCGGCTTCCCCGTCAGCCGCGAGATCGCATCGACAGCCTGTGACGAGCTGTTCGCCAGGTTGTCGGCGATCACGACGTGGTGGCCGCGCTCGAGCAACGCCACTGCGGTGTGACTGCCGATGTATCCGGCTCCACCGGTCACCAAGATGGTTCGATCGTCTGCGGGGAGGGACGCCCTGCTCATCGACATCACCGTACCGACCGTTGTCGGCCACAGGGGGCGCTCTGGTGCGCTCGACTCAGCGTCATTGGGTAGCTCTGCCTCTCGAATGCCGATACCCCTTCGGAGTCGGAGGTCCTGGACAGGGCGGTTCGACTGGGGTACGAATACCCCTTCACGTTCGACACGGGAAGGTCAATTGTGAGCGATACTCCAAGTCAGCCGCCGCCCGGTTGGTACTACGCACAAGGCGACCCGCCCGGAACGCAGCGCTACTGGAACGGCAGCCAGTGGCAAGGTGGCCCGCAGCCCGTCGGCGGACCCGGCCAGATGCCACCGGTTCAGCCGCCACCGGGTCAGGTCTCCTTCGGTGATGGGTCCGGGGCGCCGACAGGCACCGCGAACCTGGCCGAGCCGCTCAGTCGTATCGGAGCCCGCCTCATCGATCTCGCCATCTGGATCGTCATCACCATGGTGCTCGCAGTGTCGGTGGGTGGCGGCACTGCAGGGGTCGGACAGACCAGTTTCTCGGGCCGGAGTTGGTTCGCCGGTGTGATCAGCACGTTGATCATTGCTGCCTACGAGGTGTACATGGTGGCCAACAAGGGTGGAACCCTCGGCAAGCTCGCCGTCGGTCTGAGGGTGGTGAACGAGGACGGGTCGCCGGCCGACATGAACACTGCGGTCAAGCGCGTCATCGTCTATCTCATCGGGATCGTCCCGGTGATCGGCGGGATCATCACCTTCTTTGCCGGTATCGCGTCGATCATCATGCTCTTCACCGATGCTCGGAACCAGACGGTCTGGGACAAGATCGCCAAGACGATCGTGGTGAAGCAGTAGCAGATGGCCTGGATCGTTCGGCTCCCGAAACACACGTTCTGAAGACCTGATTTGGATTTCGGCCAAAGCGTGCCATCCTGGAGGGTGGCCCGCTCTGGCATCGCTGGAGCTCCGACGACCTCGAGGAACCAAATGACGTTCAAGACCGGCGACCGTGTTGTCTACCCCCATCACGGCGCGGCGATCATCGAGAAGACCGAGATGATCGAGCTCAATGGCGAGAAGAAGAAGTACTTCGTGTTGAAGACGGCGCACGATGAGCTCACTGTTCGCGTACCGGTCGACAAGGTGGACGAGGTGGGTATGCGCCCCCCGATCAGCCTCGAGGACGTCGAGGACTTGTTCGTGCTGCTCGGCAAGAAAGACGTGCGCGAGCCGGCCAACTGGAGTCGTCGGTTCAAGAACCATCAGGAGAAGCTCAAGTCGGGCGACGTTTACCAGGTGGCCGAGGTCGTTCGTAACCTGGCGCTGCGTGACGCTGCCAAGGGGCTCTCGGCCGGCGAGAAGAACATGTACACCAAGGCCCGCAAGGTGCTGGTGTCAGAGCTCTCCTTTGCCCTGGACGTCTCGGAGGACGACGCCATGGCCCAGGTCGAGAAACAACTGGGTTGATTCGGTCGGCTTGCCGGCGAGGTCACCAGCCGAGCAACGCCATCATCGAACGGGGGAGCGCGTAGTCACCCCTTGCCACCCGAGCGGCCCGTTCGACGTTCACCTCGTCGAAGCGTCGATCGGTCCATGCGTCCCATGGACCGTGGACGAGGGAGGCAACGTCGCCGTCGGCCGAGATGCAGGCTCGGAGATAGTCGGCCAGATCGACGATGTCGCCGGTACCGCCAACCGAACCGTGTCCCGGGATGATGGTCTGACCCAGCTCCGCCACACGCTCGAGCGAGGCGACCCATTGGAACGGATCGCCGGCGAAGACCAACGGCGTCACCCCGAAGCTGGCCAACGCGCCGGCAAACACCGCATTGGTGCCGGGCACCTGGACGATCAGGTTTGCCGACGACTCGCCGGGCAGTACCCAACCCCGAGTCGACGGGGTGATCCACGCCTCGGTGGTGATCGTGTGGGTGATGGGCCTGGTCGAGAAGTCGTCGTGATAGGCCGAAGCGAAGGCCGGCAACAACGCGCGCAACGCCACGGGGCTCAAGGGTTCGTCCAGTTCCTCGCTCGTCTCGTCACTGGAATAGAAGGCCGCTTGTCGGAAGGCATCGCCGCCGCCGGTGAAGGGAACACGGCTGGAGGTGATGATCACTCGTTTGATCGGCAACTCGAGCTCGGCGGTCAGCGCGAGCATGTGGTCCCGAACGAGAGCGCCACCCTCGGGTGTGGCCGACGTGTCGATGACGGTGAGTCCGTCCTGATCGATGACGAGTCCGATGTTCGAATACCCGAAGCCACGCTCGGCTGCGAGGAACGCGAACACTCCTCGACCGATCTCGACCAGGTGCGCGTCCATGCCGATCAGCGGGAACGGACCCGGGCCAACGCGGCGTCGATCGATTCGAGCGTGATGTCAGCGAGACGATCGATCTCCTCGTCGGTGATGGTGAAACCGGGGCCGAAGAGCAGACCGTCGGGAACCCCGCCCGAGCCGGCCGGGTAGATCCAACAGTCGCGGGCCAGAGCCTCCTCGACCACGAGCGGCGTCAGCTTCCCGCCGAAGGATGCACCGGTCTCACCGTCACCGACGAGCTCGACGCCGAGCAGCAGACCAAGGCCCCGTACCTCCGAGACGTTCGGATGATCGGCCAGGCGCGTCTCGAGCGCGGCACGCAAACGGCTGCCCTGGGTTGCCGCCCGAGCGACGAGATCCTCGTCCTCGAGGATCTCGAGGGTGCGGTCGGCGATGACGCACGCCAGGTCGTTGCCGCTGAAGGTGAAGTACATCACGTTGCCTCCCGCCAAGGGTGCCACCACGGCGTCGGTGGCGAAGACGCCGCCGATGGCGGCGTATCCGCCGGCCAAGCCCTTCGAGCCGACCAGAAGGTCGGGGGTGACGCCCCAATGGTCGACGCCGAACTTCTTGCCGGTGCGCCCGACGCCCGTCATCACCTCGTCAGCGATCAACAGGATGTCGTGCTCGCAGCAGAAGCGACGGAGCTTGGGCCAGTAGTCCTCGGGCGGCACGATCGCCGCGCCGGAGGCGCCGATGACCGGCTCCATGATGAGACCGCCGATGGTTGCGGGGTCTTCGGATTCGATGGTCTTGATGGCCTGGTCGGCGTCGAGGGGATCGACCTTGGGCAGGTCGAGCAACATCGGGCCGAACGGAGCGCGGCGACGATCGTGGTTGGCCACGGCCAAGGAGGCGAGGGTGGCGCCGTGGTAGGAGATGGCGCGCCCGACGACCCGCCACTTGTCAGGGTTGCCCTTGGCCAGGTGGTACTGGCGGACGATGCGCATTGCGGTGTCGACCGACTCCGACCCGCCACCCACGAACATCGCTCGGGTGAGCCCCGGTGGAAGCCATCGATCGACCAGGCGTTCGATCAGCGACACCCTGGCCTCGGTGGCGAACAACGGCACGACGTAGCCGGGGAGCGCCTTGGTCATGGCCTCGGCGATCTCCGGTCGGCCATAACCGATGTTGTTGACCACGGCACCACCTGCACCGTCGAGGATGCGGCGTCCATCGTCGGTGATGAGGTGATTGCCGATGGCGTCGACGATCGTGAGCGGCGGTGCTGCCGGAAGGAAGGGGAATCGCTCGGCTCGGCTCGGATGCATGGCTGCAACCTAGTTGATCGACCTCTCGTGCACGGGCCGGTAGCCTCCACACCGTGACTGATTACGCGCCACCGCTTCGCGACATCCGGTTCGTTCTCGATGAGGTCGCCGGCCTTCGGGAGTTGTTGGAGACCGAACGCTTCGGGCACGTCGACCCCGACACCGTTCACCTCGTGCTCGAGGAGGTCGGCCGCTTCATGGCCGAGGTGGTGGCGCCCACCAATCGCATCGGCGACCAGGAGGGCGCGGTGTGGCACGAGGACGGGACGGTCACGTTGCCCGCGCCGTTCAAGCAGGCCTATGACCGGATGGTCGAAGCAGGCTACGGGGCCATACCGTTCGACCCGGACTTCGGTGGCGGCGGCTTCCCCTGGGTGAGCGCACTGGCCATTCAGGAGATGTTGACCAGCGCCAACATGGCGTTCTCCCTGTGGGCCCTGTTGACCCAGGGGGCCATCGACGCCATCTCCCATCACGGCTCGGCCGAGCAGAAGGCGATGTACCTGCCCAAGATGCTGACCGGTCAATGGACCGGCACCATGAACCTGACCGAGCCTCAGGCAGGATCCGACGTCGGCGCGCTCACGTCCAAGGCCGAGCCGACGGGCGACGGCTCCTGGCGCATTTCCGGGCAGAAGATCTTCATCACCTATGGCGAACAGGACCTGTCGGAGAACATCATCCATCTGGTGCTGGCCCGCACACCGGGAGCGGCTCCCGGCACCCGCGGTATCTCGATGTTCCTCGTGCCGAAGTTCCTGGTCGATGCCGACGGCACCTTGGGCGATCGCAACGACGTCACCTGTGTCTCGATCGAACACAAGCTGGGGATCCACGGCAGTCCGACCTGTGTCCTCAGCTTCGGCGAGAACGGCGGGGCCCTCGGTTGGCTGGTCGGCGACGAGGGCCAGGGGATGCGGAACATGTTCACCATGATGAACAACGCCCGCCTGTCCGTTGGCCTCGAAGGTCTGGCGATGGCCGAGCGGGCCTACCAACAGGCTCTCGGTTATGCGCAGGATCGTGTGCAGGGTGCTGCCATCGGCGCGCCCAAGGGCGTCAACAGCCCGATCATCGATCACGCCGATGTCCGGCGGATGTTGATGATGCAGCGAGCGTGGATCGATGCGATGCGGTGTCTCACCTACACCAATGCTGCCGAGCTCGATCGGGCGGTCTCCTCCCAAGGCGAGGATCGCCAGGCGCATCAGGAGATCGCCGATCTGTTCATTCCCTTGTCCAAGGCGCTGTGCACCGACGTGGGCAACGAGATGACGTCGCTGGCAGTGCAGATCCACGGTGGCATGGGCTTCGTCGAGGAGACCGGCGTCGCCCAGCACTACCGGGACATCCGGATCGCCGCCATCTACGAAGGCACCAACGGCATCCAGGCCGCCGACCTCGTCGCTCGAAAGCTTCCGATGCGGGGTGGGCAGGTGGTGCTCGAGCAGTTGGCGTCCTGCGAGGCGACTGCCGGCGAACTGTCGGCCAATGCCGAGTTGGCTCGTTATGGCGCGAACCTGGTGGCCGGCGTCGAGGCCGCTCGCCAGGCCACGATGTGGTTGGCCGATCATGCGTCGGACCCCAACCAGGTGCTCGGTGCGTCGGTGCCCTACCTCCGGTTGCTGGGCACGGTCATCGCCGGCGGCCTGCTGGGCAAGGCGGCAGTGGCTGCGGTTCGTCTGGCCGAGGCCGGTGGGCCCGACGCCGACTTCTACCGAGCCAAGATCATCTCGGCGAAGTTCTTCGGCGAGCACATCCTTCCCACCGCGCCGGGCCTGCTGGGCGGCATCACCGCCGGCTGCGACGACTTGTTCGCGCTCACGGCTGAGCAACTCCGCTGATGCTCGTCGCATTGCTCGGCGTGATTCCCGCTCCGCCGACTGATCGGCTCGAGATCGGCCCACTGACCTTCCGGCTCTACGGGCTCATGATCGCCCTCGGGGTGCTGGCGGCCGTGGAGATCGGTCGTCGCCGGTGGCAGGCTCGGGGCGGTGATCCCGACGACATCACCGAGATCGCCAAGTGGGCAGTGCCGGCGGGACTCGTCGGGGCTCGGGCCTATCACGTGCTCACCGACTGGCGGTCCTATCAGGGCCGCTGGATCGACTCGCTCTACATCTGGCGCGGCGGCCTCGGCATCCCGGGCGGGCTCATCGTCGGCATCGGTGTCGGTGTCTGGTATGCCCGACGGCGCGGTTGGGACGTCACCGGTCTCATCGATTCGGTGATTCCCGGCATCCCCGTCGCCCAGGCGCTGGGTCGGATCGGCAACTGGTTCAACCAGGAGATCTACGGTCGACCGACCAACCTGCCTTGGGGATTGACGGTCGATGGCCTGTCACAGGCCGTCCACCCGACCTTCCTGTACGAGGCGATGTGGAATCTGGTACTTGCCGGGGCGCTCATCTACGTCGACAAGCGGCGTTGGCTGAAGCCGGGCCAGATGCTCCCCCTGTGGATCATCGGCTACGGCGTCGGCCGGTTCCTGGTCGAGTCGATGCGGACCGATGCGGCCTCCGAGCTCCTCGGCATTCGCGTCAACCATTGGGTCAGCGCGGCGGCGGTCATCGTCGGTGTGGTCTGGTTCTGGGCCGTCGGCCGGCGGGCCTCGCCGAACGACGCCTCGTTGAAGAACTCAGAGGTGATCGGCGACGGGGACGTCGATGCGCTTGATGTCGAGGCCTAGGGAGGCGAAGTTCTCGATCGGGTGGTTGTAGCCGCGGTCGAGGTGGTGCGTACCGGTGATGGTCGTGGAGCCCTCGGCGGCCGCAGCAGCCAGGACGTAGGCGAACCCGCCACGAATGTCCGGGACCTCGACGTCGGCGCCATGGAGGGGTTGCCCGCCTCGCACCACAACCGAACACGGGGTGGCGCTCCCGACGAAGCGACTCTGGATGCTGCCCAGCGGGTTGTTGTAGAGCTCGATTTGTGCGCCCATCTTCTTCAGGGCGGGCACGTAGGTGAATCGGTTCTCGTAGACGGTTTCGTACATGACCGACAAGCCATCGCACTGGGTGAAGAGTGCCACCATCGGTGACTGCCAATCGGTCATGAACCCCGGATGGGTGTCGGTCTCGACGGCCGCCGGCTGGAGCTTGTCGGCCCGGGCGCTCACACTGGAGTCGGTGATCTCGAAGCGGGCGCCCATACCGCTCAGGGTCGAGATGGCGGTGACCAGACGCTCCTGGCTGCACCCGTGAACCCTCACTTCGCCGCCGGTGATGAGTCCGGCCACGAGGTAGGAGAAGGCTTCGATACGGTCGCCCTTGAGATGGTGGGCGGCGCCGCTGAGCTCCTCGACACCTTCGATGACGATGCGCCGGTTCGGTCGCAGCTCGATCCGCGCACCCATCCGCTGCAGGAAGAGGGCGAGCTCGATGACCTCGGGTTCAGTGGCCGCATTGTCGAGCACCGTTCGACCCTGGGCGAGGCACCCGGTGAGCAGAACGGTCTCGGTGGCGCCGACAGACGGGTACGGCAGTTCGATGTGTGCGCCACGCAGACGCGTCGCCTTGGCTTCGAGGCCGTCCTGGGTCAAGGTGATTTCGGCGCCCATTCTTCTGAGGGCGTCGACGTGGAAGTCGATGGGCCGCGAACCGATGTCGTCGCCGCCCACCAGGGGAACGAACGCCTCGCCGACTCGATGCAGGAGCGGGCCGACCATGAGGATGGGGATGCGGTTCATCCCACTGAAGCGAACGGGGACGCGACAGGAGCTGAGCGAAGTGCTGTCGATGGTGGCCACGCCGTTGCGGAGCTGGACCTCGCATCCGAGGGCTCGCAGCATGTTTGCCGTGATGTCGACGTCGCCGATGTCCGGACAGTTGCTGATGGTCGATGGGGTGAGCCCCAACAGCGCGGCCACGAGGTGCTTGGTCACCGCGTTCTTCGAGCCCCGCACCGCGACGTTGCCGCGCAGCGGCCCCGCCGGGCTGACGAGCCACGCGGGCGTGGTTGCCTGCGCCTCAGGAGCCTGGGTCGGTCGTTGTCCGCTCACAGGGGCCGAGCCTACTGCCAGGCAATGGCGCCAATGCGCCACCGTGGGCTAGATGCCGACCCCGATGCGGTCGAGCATCGTGCGCACGTGGCCACCGTCGAACACCAGATTCTGCAGGCGAATCAGGGGATGGAGCGGCCCGAGCGAAGCATCGATCCGGGTGGCCGGGTTGGCTTGCAGGTCCTGAACATCGAAGGCCATGGCGTAGAGGCGCAGGCGGTCGTACAGGCGAGGGTGCTTGAACATCGACGGCTGGAATTCGGCCAACCACAGGGGAAGGTCGGCGTAGTCGGCTTCCCTGGTCAACGGTTCGAGGTCCGGTGCCACATGCGCATGGGGATAGGCCGCTACCCGAAACAGGACATCGAGTTCGAGGTCGATCGGAGCGCCACGGCACCACTCGAAGTCAAGGACGCCGGTGATGTGGACACCATCCCACATCAAGTTCTCGAAGGTGAGGTCGCTGTGGACGAGTTGGCGCTGGTCGTAGTCGGCGAGCGCGTCGCCGATCGAGTTGGCCAGGGCTTCGGCTCGGTCGATGATCGTCGGATCGACGCCGCGGTGGCGCAGGTCGTCCAACGCCATGAGCATCGGAACCAACGGCGTGACACATCGGGGATCGATGAGATACGGAGCGTGCTCGAGTCGAGGAACCTGGATCGGAGTCGACGTGTGGTGGAGTTTCGCCATCACCAGGCAGAGTTGGCTGGTCGCCGAGCGGCGTTGCGCCGTCGACATGAGCGGCCAGGCGCGGGCCAGGGGAACACCGTGCACCCGCCGCACGATCAGGTAATCGGCTCCCAACTCGCCTCCGTAGGCGACCACCTGTGGTGCCCAGGATTCTTGTGGGAGGAAACGGCACAGGTTGGCCTCGCGGCGCAACCGCTGGTTGGGCTGGCGATTCACCCGGACGACGTAGTCGGAGCCGACGAAGACCTCGTTGCGAGTGCTGCTGGCGCGCACCATGGTCGGGTCATCGGGCAGGCCGGCGTTGCGAAGTGCTTGCCGGGCACGTGCCAGAGCGAATGCGTCGGAGGATGGTGGCATGAAGGAGGACGGCGCTACGAGT
>JAHECQ010000589.1 GCA_024641625.1 Acidimicrobiales bacterium
GCTCCGGTGCCGTTCTCGAAGTACTCCTTGCGCATGTAGTTGATGACGACCCAGTGGCGGTCGGTCAGCGGAGTGGCGACGCCGTGGAGGTCGGCCAGCTCGGTGGCCATCTCCTCGGTCCATTCGTTGGGGTCGACGAGGAATCCCTCGTCGTTGACTTCGACGGTCTTGCCGGCGAGTTGGGTGGTGCTCATTTCAGGGTTCCCTTCAGGAGAACGTTGCGAGTTGTGCCTGGCACAACTGGTGGGTCGGATCAGGTGGGGCCGGTCGGTTGCAGTTCGTGCTTGCCGGACGTGGGCATGTGGGTCCCGATTCCGGGCATGTCGCGTCCCGGCAGGAGGGCGTGCCAGTAGAACGACTGGAACATCAGCTTGCCGAGGTGGTTGATGCGGGACTCTTTCAGCAGTGGCAGGCCGACCGGGCCAGGAAAGTGGCCGGGGAGTGGCTCGGTCTCGTAGTTGAAGTCGATCAACAACGCCTTCGAATAGCCGGTCTCGATGAAGCAGTTGGCATGCCCGTCGAAGCGCTCGACCATCTCGTGGCCATGCAGGAAGGCATCGATGTTGTCGACCAGCACCTCTCCCTCGAAGTGGGTCACCGAGCCGGCCTTCGAGGTCGGCACGTCGGCGGCGTCGCCGAGCACGAAGATGTTGGGCTTGACCGTGGACTGGAGCGTCTTGTTGTCGCACGGGATGTACCCGAGCTCGTCGCCGAGGCCGGCCGAGTTGTGGACGTAGTCGGCACCGCCGTGGAGCGGGATCACCACGGCCAGGTCGAACTCGACCTCTTGGCCGTCGTAGCTGATCAGCTTGTTGGCGTCGTAGTCGACCTCGCCGGTGTTGAACTCGGTGACGATGTCGATGTGCTTCTCTTCGAGCAGGTGGGCCAGGGTGGCCGACGCAGCGGGCTTCGTGAAGGCGCCGTCGAGCGGCGTCACGTAGGTGATGGTGATGTCGTCGCGGACGCCGCGTTCGGTGAAGTACCAGTCGGCGAGGAAGGCGAACTCGAGCGGGGCGACCGGGCACTTGATCGGCAGGTCGAAGAAGTTGATGACCAGGCGGCCCTTGTCGAAGTGCTCGAGCCGTTCGGCGAGCGCGGTTGCGCCGGGGAGGGTGTAGAACGTGAAGGCGTCCTTGTTCCAGCCGGGGCCTTCGAGCCCTTCGGTTTCGGCCGGGAGCAGCTTGGTGCCGGTGGCGATCAGCAGCAGGTCGTAGGTGAGCGTGGTGCCGTTCGCCAGATGGACCTCGTCGGCCTCGACATCGACCGATGCGATCTCGCTCTCGTGGTAGTTGATCCCCTTGTGCAGCTGGCGATCACGCTTGCGCACGATGTCGTCCGGATCGGCCAAACCGAACGGGACGAACAACAGGCCGGGCTGATAGATGTGCTGGTTGTCCTGATCGACGACATCGATCTCCAACTCGGCGGTGGAGAAACGCTTGCGAAGGCGGTTGGCGGCGAGTGTGCCGCCCGTACCGGCTCCAAGGATGACCATCCGTTGGTGCTTCATAGCTGACCCCTTCATGTGGACTCGCTGGCACCTTTAAATGTACGGACTTCTCGCGAGCCCTCACTACGGACTTTCGTCCCAAGTTGTCGGGACGCCTGTCGGGAGAGTCGGGAGTTGTGCCTGGCACAACTCCCCGGGCACGACTCCCGACTATCGGCCGCCTGCTCGGAGGCGTTCGGCCATGTCGGCGGGGCGACCGTGGGGCAGCGACCGCTCGTGCAGCAGTGCCTCGGTGCGGGTGCGGTCGGTGCGGTCGGCGAGCAGGGCCTTGACGATTCGGTTGGTGTCACGTGAGTTGCCGAGGATCTCCGCCGTCAGCGTCCCGATCCTGGCATCGAGTTCGTCATCGGGCAGGCACTCGTCGACGAGACCGATCCGAAGCGCCTCTGCCCCCGAGACCCGGCGGCTGGTGAACATCAGCTGCTTGGCGATCGACCGCCCGACGCGTTCGGGCAGGCGCACCGACATCCCCCAGATCGGAACCAGGCCCCATTGGCCGTGCGTGTCACCGAGCGTGGCCGACTCGGCGGCGATCAGCAGGTCGCACGCCAGCGCCAGCTCCAACCCGCCGGTGAAACAGTGACCGTGCAGCCTGGCGATGGTCGGCTTGGGCAGCGCCTCCAGGGCGTCGACGGTTTCCGGTTCGAAGTATCTGCTGGGTGCCTGTTCGTGCTCGGCGATCGACCCCAGGTCGTGGCCGGCGCAGAACGAGCGACCGGCACCAGCCAACACGACGCACCCGACCGAGTCGTCGACCGCCACCGCATCGAGATGGGCCCGCAGCTCGACGAACACCTGCGGCGTCAGGGCGTTGAGCTTGTGGGGCCGGTTGAGCGTCAGCGTGGTGACTCCGTCCAGGTCGGCTCGCAGCACGAGTTGCTCTGACATCAGAGGTCTTCCGGGAGATACACGTCGGCATGGTCGGGTGGGAGGGGGGCGACACCGAGGATGATGTCGGCGGCCTTCTCGGCGATCATCATCGTGGGGGCGTAGAGGTTGCCGTTGGTGACGATCGGCAGCACCGAGGCATCGACCACGCGTAGCCCCTCAGTCCCGTGCACCCGCATCGTGTGCGGGTCGACCACCGCCATCTCGTCGGTGCCCATCTTGCAGGTGCACGACGGGTGCAGGGCGGTCTCGGAGTCGCGGGCGACCCAGTCCATGATCTCGT
>JAHECQ010000122.1:0-8464 GCA_024641625.1 Acidimicrobiales bacterium
GCCAACGGCGCGGTCGACGATTTCACCACCGGACCGGGGTACTTGATCGTTCTTCCGTTCTCGGTCACCTCCTCCCAGAATCCGCGGGCGGCGAGCTGCGGACTGGCGACCACGTCGGCGACGTTGTTGACGGGGGCCAGCAGGAGGCTCTCGTCGAGGCCGCGCTGCAACAACTCGGCCTTGGTCTTGGTCTTGGCGAACGCTTCGATGACGGTGATGATGCGGGCCAGTTCGCTCAGCGGCTCGTTGCCCCGCTGGATGTTCAGGGCGAGGTCGATGTAGTCCTTGTCCCGGGTCGCCTCGTCGCAGTACCCCTCCTCGTACACCCAGCGCATGAAGTGCGCCACCTTCGGGCCGATCATCTGACCGAAGGAAAGCGTGATGACGGCCCACCCATCGGCGCACTCGTACACCCACTTCAGCAGCTGGGCCCCGAACTGGGCGCCGCCGGCCACCCGCTGGATGGGTTCGTTGCCCGACGGGGTGACCAGTACCGCCGGCACCGCAGTCTCACAGGCCGCCTGCTGGGCCGAGACGTCGACGTGTTGACCGAGGCCGGTGCGATGGCGGTGCTCGAGCGCGACCAGCGCACCGACGGCCGCCTGGGCGCCGACGTGTGACCAGGTCTGCGGGATCGAGATCCGAACGGGTGCCCGGTCGCTGTCGCCGGTGGCCGCCATCTGACCGCTCGAGGCCACGATGGTGAGATCGGTGGCCAGCCACGTTGCCTTGGGACCGTCGGACCCGAACGGCGACACCGAGACAGTGACCAGCGAGGCATGTTCGGCTCGCCAACGGCCGAGGTCGACGTCGAGCTCGGGAACCAACTCGGCCAGGGAGCCGTCATCGATCACCGCGTCGGCGGTGGCGATCAGGGTGGCCAACGCCGCCGCGTCCGGCACGATGACCGAGCGCTTTCCCCGCTGGTAGGCGTCGAACACCGCATCGCGGACTCGACCGCCCGCAGGTTCGACCAGGACGACATCTGCGCCGAACTGGGCGAGGAGGAAGCCGCCGAAGGCCCCCCGTTCACCGGTCAGATCGACGACCCGGTAGCGGCCGAGCACCGGATCAGCGGCCCTTGAAGGTCGGTTCGCGCTTCTCGACGAACGCCTTGGCCGCTTCCTTGTGGTCCTCGGTCTGACCGGCCCGGGTCATGGCGACCGCTTCCATGGCCAGACATTCCTTCAATTCGTGGTGGAGCGCCCGATTCAGGTTTTCCTTCATCAGACGGTGGGCAATGGGGGCTCCGGCGGCAATTTCCTGGGCGAAGGCCATGGCTGCCGCCTCGAACTCGGCTGCCGGTGCGACGCGGTTGGTCAGCCCGAGTCCCAGCGCCTCATCGGCGCTGACGCGGCGGGCGGTGAAGTACAGCTCACGCGCCAATCCGGTACCGACGAGCTGGCTGAGGAACCAACTGCCACCGAAGTCACCGCTGAAGCCCACCTTGGCGAAGGCGGTGGTCATGAAGGCGTTGTCGGCCATGATTCGCAGATCGCAGGCCAGAGCGATCGAGAGTCCGGCACCGGCCGCCGCTCCGGGAAGCGCACCGATGACGGGCTTGGGGAGTTCGTGCAGCGCCAGCGAAACCGACTCCTGTCGCCGACGAAGATCGTCGATCCGGTCTTCGACGGAAGGCCCGCCGGCCGAACCGGGAGCCGAGCGGGTGGCCATCGCCTTCACGTCGCCACCGGCGCAGAACGCGCCTCCCGCACCGGTGAGGAGCAGGCACCCGATGCCGGCATCAGCGGCAATGATGGGCAGCACCCGATCGAAACCGTCGTACATCGATGAGGTCAGGGCGTTGCGCGCTTCGGGGCGATTGAACGTGAGCACGGCCACGCGTCCCTCGACTCGTGCGGTGAGGTGTTCGGTTCCGGTTTCGAGCAAGCTTGCCTGATCGGTCATTGGGCCTTCCCTGTCTGAGAACGGTGACGAGTAATCGGTCCTGGTCGAGATTCGGTACCGCTTGTGGACGTCGAAGCTCGGTGAGGTGACGTCAGTCTCGTCCCAGTTCGCTTCCGATGCCAGCCGACTGTCAGGATCGCCCGATGCGACGCATCACCACGCTTCCATCGGAAGCGACTCCGGGCGGAGTCGGGGTCGACGCAGGCGCACCAGGGGCCGGCGCTACCGGGCCAAGCGCCCCGGCACGGGCTGCAGCAGGCCCGGCGTCGCACGAACAGCCTCGCGGCTGGTTGGTGGTGGCCGCGACCTTCGTCTCGACCTCCACCATTTTCGGTATCACCTACAGCTTCAGCACCTTCCTCAAATCGATGGCCGCCGAGTTCGACGCCGACAACAGCCGAACGGCGCTGATGTTCGGTCTCACCATCTTCTTCCTCTTCGTCCTCGGGTTGCCCGCCGGCAAGGCCAGCGATCGATGGGGTCCTCGGCCGGTCGTGCTCTTCGGGTGCGTCGCCATGGTGTCCGGCCTGGTGCTGACCTCGTTCGTGCAGAGCATCGCCGTCGGCTACGTCACCTACGGGTTCGGGATCGGCGTCGGCGTGGCCTGCTGCTATGTGCCGCTCGTGTCGCAGGTCTCGGCCTGGTTCGATCGCCGTCGGGCGATGGCTGTCGGGGTGGCGGTGTCGGGCATCGGCATCGGCACCCTCGTCGGCCCGCCGATCGCGGCGTCACTGATCGAGACCCACGGTTGGCGCGAGACCTATCGGATCTTCGCTGCGGTGGCGCTGGTCGGCCTTCTCCTGGCCGCAGTGCTGGTCCAACGGGCACCGGCGGTGGTCGGCGCCCCGAAGTTCGAGCTCAAACCGGTTCTGGCCAACCCGGTGTTCCGGAGCATGTACCTCGGTGGCTTCCTGATGACGCTCGCACTGTTCGTGCCGTTCGTCTTCCTCGGCCCTTACGCCAAGGAGTTCGGGGCATCGGACACCTCGGCGGCGACTCTCACGAGCTTCCTCGGCCTCGGCTCGTTGGCGGGCCGGCTGATCCTCGGCCTGTTCGTCAACCGCGTCGGCCTGTTGCGCCTCTACCAGCTCTGTTTCGCCACCTTGGGTGCCTCCTTCGTGTTGTGGCTCGGCAGCGGTGGTCGCTACTACATCCTGGCAATCTTCGCTTTCATCCTCGGGACGTCCTACGGCGGCTACGTGGCCCTCAGCCCGGCAGCGTCCGCCGAGCTGTTCGGGCTCAACGGACTCGGCTCGATCCTCGGCGCGCTGTACACCGCAGGCGGCATCGGAGGACTCATCGGTCCCGCCATGGCCGGTCTGATGATCGATCGGACCGGTCACTACGAGTCGGCCATCGTCGCGTCACTGCTCCTCAGCGCGGCCTCGGTCGTGGTGCTCCGCAAGGCCATCGCCGCGTCGAAGGTCCACCACCGTCCCGATGCGTCAGCTCGGCTGACACCCACGTGAGCAGGGACGATCGAAGGCATGGCGCGTCAAGACCGTCGACTCGGGGCATCCTTGGAGGGTCGCCCCCGGGGCGACAGCGGTCTGTGACACCCGGCCGCACCCTTGCCGATCTCGAACGAAAGCGACGACACCATGAATCCAGCAGAGGTCACCGAGCACGCCGTCACGGTCGGAGGGCACACCAATTTCTATCTTGCCTCCGGTCCGGAGGACGGTCCGCTGGTCGTGCTCTGCCACGGGTGGCCCGAGTCCTCACTCAGCTGGCGCCACCAACTGCCCGTCCTCGGCGCACTGGGATTCCGGGCCGTGGCCCCCGACATGCGGGGCTACGGCAGGTCCTCGGCCCCCAAGACCCACGAGGCCTACGCCCTCGAGCACATCGTCGGCGACATGCTCGGCCTGCTCGGCGCGCTCAATCGCGAGGCAGCCATCTGGGTCGGCCACGACTGGGGTAGCGGGGTGGTCTCGAGTATCGCCAGCCATCACCCGGAGCGGGTGTACGGCGTGGCCACCCTCAACGTGCCGTACTTCACGATCGAGCACGGCCTCGAGAACCTGGTCGATCTCGTCAACCGCGACATCTACCCCGAGGAAGAGTTCCCTGCCGGCCAGTGGGACTACATGTACTACTACCTCGAGAACTTCGACCGGGCCACGGCCGTGATGGACGCCGACCCCTACAACATGGTCAAGGCCATCTTCCGCAAGGGGAACCCCGATGGACTCGGCAAGCCTGCCAACACCGCGCACACCCGCAAGCAGGGTGGGTGGTTCGGTGGGGCCGAGTCCGCCCCCAACCTGCCTCGCGACAATGACGTGGTCACCGAGGACGACGTGTTCGACTACGCTGCGGGGCTCGAGCGGAACGGTTTCTTCGGCCCCAACTCGTGGTACATGAACCACGACGCCAATCTCGCCTACACCGAGTCGGCCGTCAACAATCTCGTGCTCGAGAGGCCGGTGCTCTACCTGGCCGGGCGTTACGACTACACCTGCGAGTCGGTCGATTCCGAATTGGCTGATCCAATGCGGGCGCACTGCCCCTACCTCACCGAGGCCGTGATCGACTGCGGTCACTGGATGGCGCAGGAGGCACCTCGTGCGGTCAATGCACATTTGACACGGTGGATCGCCTATCAGCTTCCGGACTGCTGGCCGGCGTGACCGACAGTCCCTCCGACGTCGACTATCTGCGCCGCATCCTGACGGCCCGGGTCTACGACGTCGCCGAGGAGACACCGTTGGAGGAGGCGCCGCTGCTGTCGCAGCGGGTCGGCAGCCGGGTGCTCCTCAAACGCGAGGACCTCCAACCCGTGTTCTCGTTCAAGCTTCGCGGTGCCTACAACAAGATGGTCGGCTTGTCTCCCGCCGATCTCGAGCGTGGGGTCATTGCCTCCTCCGCCGGCAACCACGCACAAGGCGTTGCCCTCGCCGCGGCCAAGCTCGGGTGTCGGGCCGTGATCGTCATGCCGGTCACGGCCCCGGCGCTGAAGGTCCGAGCGGTCCGCGACCGAGGGGCCGAGGTGGTGTTGTTCGGCGATTCCTACACCGAGGCCAACACCAAGGCCGTCGAGCTGATGCAGGACCAGGACCTCACGTTCGTCCACCCCTTCGACGACCCCGATGTCATCGCCGGACAGGGCACCATCGGCATGGAGATCCTGCGGCAACACCCCGGCCCGATCGACGCGATCTTCGTCGCCATCGGCGGTGGGGGCCTCATCAGCGGGATCGCCGTCTACCTCAAACAGCTCAAGCCGGAGATTCGCATCATCGGCGTGCAGACCGATGACAGCGACGCCATGGCGCAGTCCATCGAGGCCGGCCATCGTGTCGAACTCGATTCGGTGGGACTGTTCTCCGACGGTACCGCAGTCCGACTGGTCGGCGAGGAGACGTTCCGACTGGCACGTCGCTACGTCGATGAGATCATCCGTGTCGACACCGACGAAGTCTGCGCGGCCATCAAGGACGTCTTCACCGACACCCGAGCCATCCTCGAACCCGCCGGAGCGTTGGCCATCGCCGGCGCCAAATCCTACGCCGACCGCACCGGCATCAGCGGTCAGACGTTCGTGGCGGTGGCCTGTGGTGCCAACATGAACTTCGATCGCCTGCGCTTCGTGTCCGAACGCGCCGAGATCGGCGAACGGCGCGAGGCCGTGTTCGCCGTCACCATTGCCGAGGAACGGGGCAGCTTCCGCCGGTTCTGCGCGCTGTTGGGCGAACACAACGTCACCGAGTTCAATTACCGGATCAGTCACGAGACCATCGCTCACGTCTTCGTCGGCCTCCAGATCGATTCGAGGCTGCAGGCCACGGCCATCGCCGACAGTTTCCGGGCCGCCGGATGTACCACCCTCGACCTCACCGACGATGAGTTGGCCAAGGTGCACCTGCGGCATCTCGTGGGCGGCAAGTCCGAGCTGGCATCGAACGAGGTGCTCTACCGTTTCGAGTTCCCCGAGCGTCCGGGCGCGCTCATGCGATTCCTGACCGGCATGAGCCCCCACTGGAACATCTCGTTGTTCCACTACCGTAACCACGGTGCCGACTATGGCCGGGTGCTCGTCGGCCTCCAGGTACCGGCCGAGGATCAACCCGAGTTCGACGGCTTCCTCGCCGATCTCGGCTATCCGAACTGGAACGAGACCGAGAACCCGGCCTACCGATTGTTCCTCGGTGGCTCGGCCTGGGCGAACAAGGACTCCGAACCGACGTGACCACCCCGGTCGCAGAAAGCAGGTGACCAGATGCTCGACTACGTCGTCCATGGAGCAGGCGGCATCGGTTGCGTCGTGGCCGCACGACTCGACGCCATCGGCCGCTCGGTGGGCCTCATCGCCCGTGGTGCGCACCTCGCCGCCCTCCAGGCCAATGGCCTCCGGGTGATCGGCGACACCCAGGCCGAGATTCGCCTGCCGGCCACCGATTCGCCCACCGACCTCGACCTCGGCCCCGACACGATCGTCCTGTTGACCATGAAGAGCAACGACACCGCCGCTGCTCTCGATGCTGCCGGCTCCGCCTACGACGGATTGCCCATCGTCTGCATCCAGAACGGGGTGGCCAACGAGGACCTCGTGGCCGCTCGGGGACTGCGGGCCTACGGTTGCCGGGTCGTGCTGGGCGGTCGCATCCTGGAACCCGGCGTGGTCGCCCACACCGGCAGCGGCGTCTTGACGTTGGGTTGCTGGCCCGAGGGGATCGATGACGTGTGTCGCCGGTTCAGCGCCGACATCGAGGCCTCGGGACTCGAGGCTCCGCTGAACGAGAACGTGCGGGCCGCCAAGTGGGGCAAGCTGCTGGCCAACGTCAACAACGCGTATCTGGCGCTGACCAACACCTCGCTCCAAGCATCGCGGAAGTACGAGCAGCACCGACGTTTTCTGGCCGACGTGCAAGAGGAAGCCGTCACGGTCCTGAAGGCCGCGGGGATCACCGCCGACGTCGGCCGCAAATCGACCATCGAGCAGCAGATCGCCAAACTCCGTCAGCCCGGCGACTGGGATCATGTCGAGATCCCCACCGATCCCGACAAGCTCGGCTGGCCCTCGACCTGGCAGGACCTCCACTTCCAACGAGGCCAGGTCGAGGTCGAGTTCTTCAACGGTGAAGTCGTCCGTCTCGCCGAACGCCTGGGCCTGAAGGCACCGCTGAACGAGGTGCTCTGGCATCGCTGTGAGGAAGCGGCCGCAGCTCGTGTCCTGCCAGGTTCGGAGACCACCGAGTCGCTCCGGGCCGCCGCCGCCCAACGCTGAACGACGCCCACCGAGCCCTCCCCCGCAACCGCCTACTGCCCGCAACCGCCTCCTGCCCGCAACCCCCTACTGCCCGCAACCCCCTACTGCCCGCAACCCCCTACTGCCCGCAACCGCGTGCACCTGCTCACGCTCAACGGCATGGAACTGCACGTGATTGGCCGAAATCGGTCGCGGGCTCAGCGCGGTACGTCGGTGAATGCCAGATCTTTGTCGACTCGTGGCTCGCCGGGAAGGCCGAGCACGCGCTCACCGATGATGTTCCGTTGGATCTCGTCGGTACCACCGGCGATCGACATACCCGGAATGGACAGGGCAATCCGAGTGATCAGTCCGTCGCGGGGCGCATCATCATCGGCCAGCTGCCCGTAGGGGCCCAGGACCGAAAGAGCGAGTTCGCGCCACTGTCTCATGAGGCGGACCGATGCCAGCTTGCCGAGGGACACCTCGGGCCCCGGTAGGTGGCCCGCCTCGGCCGCTGCTGCCGATCGAAGGCCGGTGTAACGGGCAATCTGGAACTGTGAAAAGATTCGCGCAGCCGCTTGGCGCACGACCGCATCGCCCGCCACGTCCCGCTCGCGGATGAGGTCCTCGAGCAACTGCCAAGCAGCCGAACCGCTCGGCATGTAGCCCTGTGTACCGTCGTCGACCTCGCCGCTCGCGTACTTGCCGACCGGCAACCCCAGGTCGAGCCGATGCTGGATGCCTGCTTCGGCCTCGGGATCGAGCGATCCTCGTTCGTAGGACAACAAGCGCAGGGCAACGCCCCAGCCGTGGCCCACCTCACCGATGAGGTTGTCGGCGGGCAGGACCGCATCGGTGAGGAAGACCTCGTTGAATTCGGCATCGCCCGTCATCTGGACCAAGGGCCGTGGCTCGACCCCCGGTTGGTCCATCTCGATGACGAAGAAGCTGAGACCACGGTGCTTGGGCACCGAGGGGTCGGTGCGGGCCAGCAGGATCGCCCGCTCGGCATAGTGGCCGCCCGACGTCCAGACTTTCTGGCCGTTGATGACCCACTCGTCTCCGTCGCGAACGGCCCTCGTGGACACTCCGGCGAGATCGGAACCGGCACCAGGTTCGGAGAACAACTGGCACCAGACCTCGGTGCCATCGACGATGCCGGGCAGCCATCGATCCTTCTGCTCGTCGGTTCCCAGTTCCAGCAGCATCGGGGCCACCATCATCGTGGCGATGCCCAAGGGCGGGCCGAACGCTCCCACCCGACGGAACTCGGACTTGACGACCCGATCGGCATCGCCCCCCAGGCCCCGACCGAACCACTCCTTCGGATAGTGAGGGAAGCCCCAACCCGAGGAAGCCAGG
>JAHECQ010000122.1:8474-9884 GCA_024641625.1 Acidimicrobiales bacterium
TTCGGATCCCAGTGTTCGGCCAACCAGGCCCGAACCTCGGTCGCAACAGGATCATCCACTCGGCTCTCGGTCATGGCCACTTCCTACCGCGGTGGGTCGAGCCGGTGCCAACCCTCTCGAGCATCAGTCCCGACCGGCGGTCGCGAACTCGGGGTAGGCCTGGACGCCCATCTCGGGAATGTCCAGACCCATGAGCTCATCCTCCTCGTTCGACCGGATACCGCCGCCTGTCAGCGTGTTCTGGATCTTGAAGAAGGCGTAGGCGATGCCGAGAATCACGGTGCAGAGCACCATCACGCCGATGGCCTGGGCGGCCAGTTGGCCGGCCCCGATGTTGAAGTCGTACAGGATGCCGGTCACACCCTTGCCCGAGGTCGCAGCGTCGCCGACCGTCGTTGCGTTCCAACCTGCGCCGTACTGACCGTTGCTGAAGATGCCGACGCACAGCACGCCGAAGATGCCGTTGACGCCATGCACGCTGATGGCGCCCACCGGATCGTCGAGCTTGCACTTGCGCTCCCAGAAGAACACCGACTCGATGCACAGCGGTGCGGCGATGGCACCGATGACTGCCGCGGCCCAGGGCGAGACGAAGGCGCACGGGGCGGTGATGGCGACCAGGCCGGCAAGCATGCCGTTGGCCATCATGCCCGGATCGGGTTTTCCCGCACGCATCTGGATCCACAGCATGCCCATCGTGCCGCCGATGGCGGCGGCAATGGCGGTGTTGGCCGCGACCGTGGCGAACTGGATGTCCATCGCCGAGAACGTCGACGCGGCGTTGAACCCGAACCATCCGAACAACAGGATGAACGTACCGAGCATCGCCATCGGGATGTCGTGTCCCGGCAACGCGCGGGGTGTTCCATCCGACGCGAACTTGCCGAGTCTCGGTCCGATGACGATCGCCCCGGCCAGGGCAGCCACGCCGCCGGCGGCGTGCACCACTCCCGAGCCGGCGAAGTCGACGTAGCCCAGCCCGAGCCGGCCGGTGTTGCCGAGCTGGCTCAGCCAGCCACCGCCCCAAGTCCAAGCAGCGAAGAGCGGATAGTAGACGGCGCCGCAGAACACGCCCCACACCACGAAGCTGCTCCACTTCCACCGCTCGGCCATCGAACCGGTCGGGATGGTCGCCGTCGTGTCCATGAAGGCCACCATGTAGAGGAAGAGGCCGAGCACGGCGGGGGTTGCGCCGTTGCCCAAGTGGGCCCATCCCTGCCACAGGAAGACCCAGTGCCCCGACCCGATGAGCGCCTTCCCTATGGGTGCTCCCCCATCGCCGAAGTATCCGGAGCTGTCGAAGCCACCGAATGCCAGAGGGAAGCCGACGAAGAGGAAGCCGACGAAGCCGAGGCCGAAGATGGCGAAGTTCGTGGCCACGACATGGGCGGCGTGCTTCGCGCGACAGAA
>JAHECQ010000590.1 GCA_024641625.1 Acidimicrobiales bacterium
GAGGAACGGCACTCGGGACTCGAGCGAGGCACCCATGCTCATCCGATCCTCCACTTGCAGGAGCGCCGGAAGCAGGGTGACCATGTCGAACCCGAGCATCTTGTTGATGTACGACGGAGTGGGGGCGTCGTCGAAGATCGCTGCGTACTCGTCGAACACCGCCTCGAAGTCGAGCTCGGCCCGGATCTCCGGATACAGCAACTCGAGCACCCCTCTACTGCGATCGATCAACGAGAAATAACGACGGTTCATGCTGTCGAAGAGGCCGTCGCTCCAGAACTCACGCATCAACGGGAAGTATGTCTCCAGCACCCGCAGCTGAGGCACCACGTTCTCCAACGTCACGATGTGCCGGCCCTCCTCCTGGGTGCCGGTGATCGCTCCCTTGAGCGCTTGCTCGAGGTACGCAATGAGATACCGCGCGTACCCTCCGAAGATCTCGTCGCCGCCCTGCCCCCCGAGCATGACCTTGACTTCGGACGCTGCCATCCGACTGACCATGAACTGCGGAAACGAGCCAGGGCCGGCGACCGGTTCGTCGAGCAGGTTGATGATCTTGGGCATCGCGACGACGAAGTCGGCGGGAGTCGGCGTGACCACGTGCAGTTCACTCCCGATCGAACGCGCGAGCGCCTCGGCGTACGGCGACTCGTCGAACGAGCGTCCGGCATCGAAACGACCATGGAACGCCGGCAGCGGGGCGCCGAGTTCCCGGGCCGCAAGCGAGCACACGACGCTGGAGTCGAGACCGCCCGACAGCGAGCTTCCCACTGGCACATCCGAGCGAAGTTGCAACCTCAACGTATCGGAGAGAATCGATCGCACCAGCTCTGCGGCCTGCTCCTCCGATTCGATGTCGATCTCCTGGTTCGGCACCCAGAAGCGATGCTCACGCAGGACTTCGGAGCCTCGGCCTTCCAGCCACGTGGCCGGCGGAATCCGATCCACCCCCTCATACATCGTTCGCCGTCCGAGAGTGAACTGGAAGACGGCATACTGGGCCAGCGCGGTCGGGTCGAGCCGAGGCACGCGGAGGCCGCTCGCCAGGATGGCCTTGATCTCGGACGCAAAGACGAGTTCGGTGCCGAGCCGACTCATGTACAGCGGTTTGATTCCGAACGGGTCCCGAGCGGCGATCCACCGGCCGGTCTCCCGGTCGTGGAACACGAACGCATACATCCCGTTGAGCTGGGCGATGGCCTCGGTGCCGTCGAGCACCAGCGCCTGCAGCAACACCTCGGTGTCCGACGAAGTGGAGAAGCGCACGCCCCGGGCTTCGAGGCTTCGGCGCAACTCGACGTAGTTGTAGATCGCTCCGTTGAAGACGATCGAGAAGCGACCATCGCGGGTCAACATGGGTTGTTGGCCATGTTCCGGGTCGATGATCGCCAGTCGAACATGCCCTTGGAATACCGACCCCGGTACGTGGTGGAACCCACGTCCGTCCGGCCCACGGTGCGCAATTGCCTCGAGCATCGCGTGCAGACGTGGTTCGTACTCGGTCAGGGGCAAACCGGACGAGTGGACGGACACGAGGCCGCACATCGCCTAGATCACCGGGTCATTCGGCGCACTCAACGTCGACGTGGCGCCGCGACGCGCCGCCTTCCATCCGCCCCACGGCCAGTGGTAGAGCAAGGCCATGGTGAAGTACCCGAACGTGGTGACGCTGGTGACCATCTTGCTCTCGCCAGGCTTCTGGTCGTACCGAAGCACGAACGGCTCTTCGCCGAAGGTCGCTCCGATCAGCTTGAGCTTGACCAGCTTCTCGAGCGTGCAGGTGAAACCGAGACCCTTCAACTGGATGAAGTTGTTGCCGTACGTCTCGAGGGCCGAGTGCAAGATCTCGGCGCGATACACCCGGAATCCCGATGTGTACTCGCGCAGACCCTGAATCGGAAACAGTGTCTGCATGAAGCGGGTGGCCATCAAACTGACGAATCGCCGGTAGCGGTTGACGCCACGTTGCCCTCCGCCATCCGCGAACCGCGACGCGATGACGACGTCACAACCGCTTGCGGCACGATGGACCATCTTCGCCATGTATTTCGGTTCGTGCGTGTCGTCGCAGTCCATCCGCACCACGAGGTCCCCTGGGCCGGTGATCTCGACCGCCCGTTCGATGAGGTCTCGTACGGACTCTCCGAGACCCCGGTTGTAGCTGTGCGTGATGACCTCGATCGGATACTCCTCGGCCAGCCGCTCCAGAGTCTCCGCGGTCTGGTCAGTACTGCCGTCGTTGCAGACCAGTATCCGGAAGTCTGCGCCGAGCTCGGACGTGGCCTCCGAGAGCTTGGGGATCAACCGCGGAAGCGCTACTGCCTCGTTGTAGGCCGGGAGCAGGATGACGATCACGGACGTCGCCTCCCTCGGGTCGAGCGGACTTCGGGTGGCAGGTTCACAGGGTGAAGGAGGGTCATTGGGCAGCCAATCGCTCGCACGCTATCGGGCGACAGCCATGCCGAGTGCGACGGGCCGCGCCCCGCAGATGCGGAACGCGGCCCGGTCGATTCTCGCTCGGTTCCGCCGGTGCCTGGCACCGACGTAACCGGGTCGGGTCAGATGCCGATGCGCTGTGCGAGCTGCTCGCGGTGGTACGTCGGATCGCCGAACAGCAGCTCGGAGCTCTTGGCCCGCTTGAAGTAGAGGTGGGCCGGGTGCTCCCAGGTGAAGCCGATG
>JAHECQ010000123.1:0-2378 GCA_024641625.1 Acidimicrobiales bacterium
AACCCCGATTCTCAAGGGTGTCTCCCTCACCGTGCACGAGGGGGAGATCCACGCCCTGATGGGTCCGAACGGCTCGGGAAAGTCGACGCTCGCCTCCACCTTGCTCGGTTCGCCCGACTACCAGGTGACCAGTGGCCGCATCCTGTTCCGAAGCGATGACATCACCGAATGGGGCACCGACGTACGGGGCAAGGCCGGATTGTTCCTCGCCTTCCAGTACCCGCAGGAGATCGCCGGCGTCTCGGTACTCAATTTCCTTCGTCAAGCGCTCTCGGCCCGCAAGGGCATGGACATGAGCGTTCTCGAACTCAGACTCGCCCTCATGGATTGGATGGCTCGTCTCGACATGGACGAGTCGTTCATGAGCCGCTACGTGAACGAGGGGTTCTCCGGCGGCGAGAAGAAGCGCAACGAGATCCTCCAGATGGCCATTCTCGAGCCCGAGATGGCCATCCTCGACGAGACCGACTCCGGTCTCGACATCGATGCACTGCGCACGGTGGCCACCGGGGTGCAGGAAGTCCGCAAGGAACGTCCCGCCCTGGGAACGCTGGCCATCACCCACTACCAGCGATTGCTCGACTACTTGCAGCCTGACGTCGTCCACATCCTGATCGACGGACGCATCGTGGCGACCGGCGGGATCGAGCTGGCTGAACGTCTCGAACGCGACGGATACGAGAGCTTCCGATGACCTTGGACGTCAGCGCTGTTCGCCGGGACTTTCCCATTCTCCACCATCTCCAGGACGGCAAGCGTCTGGCCTTCCTCGACTCTGCCGCTTCATCGCAACGACCCGTTCAGGTGCTCGATGCCATGAACGAGCTCTACACCTCCGGCTACGCCAACGTGCACCGCGGGGTCTACCGGCTGGCCGAATCCGCCACCAACGCCTTCGAGGCGGCGCGAGCCACCGTGGCCGGGTTCATCGGGGCCCCGGATCAGCGTGAGGTCGTCTTCACCAAGAATGCGACCGAGGCGATCAACCTGGTCGCCGGATCATGGGGACGTGCCAACCTGGGCCCCGGTGACGCCATCGTGCTCTCGTTGCTCGAGCATCACGCCAACATCGTGCCCTGGCAGATCCTCCAAGCCGAGCGTGGCTTCGAGATCCGCTGGATTGGGCTGACGGCCGATGGGAAACTCGACCTGTCGAACCTCGACGTCCTCCTCGACGGGGCCAAGCTGCTCAGCGTCACCGCGATGTCCAACGTTCTCGGCACGCTGCCGCCCATTCGGCACCTCGCCGACGCGGCCCACCGTCATGGAGCGCTCATTCTCGTCGATGCCTGCCAGTCGGTCCCCCACCAGGCCACCGACGTCATCGACCTGGGCGCCGACTTCATTGCCTTCAGCGGCCACAAGATGCTCGGCCCCACCGGCATCGGCGTGTTGTGGGGCCGAGCCGAGTTGCTCGAGTCCATGCCGCCGTTCCTCGGCGGCGGCGGGATGATCCTCAATGTCACCACCGAGGGATTCGTCCCCGACGTCATTCCGGCCAAGTTCGAAGCCGGAACGCCGCCCATCGCCGAGGCGATCGGGCTCGCCGCCGCCATTCGATACCTCGAGCACCTGGGCATGGACGAGATCCGTCGGCACGAGATAGAACTGACGGGCTACGCGCTGCGCACACTGCACGAACGCCTGGGCGACAGCCTTGTCATCCACGGACCGTGTGAACCGGCGGAGCGAGGCGGTGTGCTGTCGCTCGAACTTCTCGACGTTCATGCCCACGATGTCAGCCAAGTGCTCGACGAACACGCCGTCGCCATCCGACCCGGCCACCATTGTGCCAAACCACTGATGCGCCACCTCGGTGTTTCCGCGACCGCCCGCGCCAGCTTCTATCTCTACAACGACACCGATGACGTGGACGCGCTGGCCGATGCCTTGATTGCCGCCCGCGACTTCTTCACGATCTGACAAGCCAACAAGGGAGCCCAACGATGGCCGGCCTCGAAGACCTCTATCGCGAGATCATCCTCGATCACTACCGAAGCCCACGCAACAAGGGCCAGCTCGATGCACCGCCGGCCCACAGGACCGAGGGCTTCAATCCGTTGTGCGGCGACGAGATCGTCGTGTATCTACTCCTCGACGGCGACGGAGTGATCACCGACATCAAGATCGGTGGGCAGGGCTGTTCGATCAGTCAGTCGTCGGCGTCGATGATGTCGGCGGCTGTCAAGGGCAAGACCGTGGCCGAGGCTCGAGCACTCATGTCCGCCTTCAAGGCCATGATGAGCATTCACGAGAACGAGATCGGGGGCGACGGCACCGAGGCCGAGGCCGGTATCGACGGCATCGAGGTCGGCGATCCCGAGAAGCTCGAGCTGGGTGATCTAGAGGCGCTGCGAGGCGTCGTGAAGTTTCCCGTT
>JAHECQ010000123.1:2394-9870 GCA_024641625.1 Acidimicrobiales bacterium
CGCATCAAGTGCGCAACGCTGAGCTGGAACACCCTCAACCAGGCGTTCGACGAATTGGCCGTGGGCTGATGGCGGAGTCCACCATCGATCCAGCAGCCGATCCGGTTCGTGCCCCCTCCCCGATCGATCGGGCCTTCCTGACGGGCCAGGACAACGTCGGCACCTTGCTCCTGGTTCGTCACGGCCAACAGGAATGGCCGCACCCCACCACCTCGGTCTCTGCCGATTGGATCGACCCACCGCTGTCGGACGTCGGGCGACGACAGGCCGAATGCGTCGGGCGGTTTCTCTCGGACCGGCCGATCACCGCGGTCTACAGCTCCCACCTTTCACGGGCCCACGACACCGGCCAGGCCATCGCCCGGCATCACGGACTCGACGTCGAGGTCATCGAGGCCCTGGGTGAGATCCATCTCTACCGCGATCTACCTCAGGACCAGAAGGCGGTCGACACCCTTGGCCAGAAGGCGATGGAAGGCGTGTGGGAACGCTTCGTCCAGACCCAACGCTGGGACGCCTACCCATTCACCGAGCGATCCGAGGACTTCAGGCGACGAGTCGGTTGGGCCGTCGAGTCGACCGTCGTGAGCCATCCGGGAGAAACCATCGTCGTTGCCTGCCATGGCGGCGTCATCAACGCCTACTTGGCCGAAATGCTCGGGCTCAAGGTCGACATGTTCTATCGACCGTTCCACGCCTCGATCCAACGAGTTCTCTTCGGTCACGGCAAACGGGTCATCGAGACCCTCAACGAGGATTCGTACCTGGCGACCGAGGGGCTGCTGACGCACTGACCGATCTCGCCGCGCCGGCGAGATCGAGCCGGCCGGAGGGTCAGGCTTCGGCGTACGCCGCGTAGCCGGAGTCCTCGAGTTCATCGACCAACTCCGGGCCCCCACTGGCCACGATGCGTCCCTTGGCCAGCACGTGCACCACGTCGGGACGGAGTTCCTCCAACAGACGCTTGTAGTGCGTGATCACCAGCACGCCGAGGCCCTGGTCGGTGAGGGCTTCGATCCGGCGCGACACGTCGCGTAGTGCATCGATGTCGAGACCGGAATCGATCTCGTCGAGGATGGCGATCTTCGGCGCGAGCACACTCAGCTGCAGGGTCTCGTTGCGCTTCTTCTCGCCGCCGGAGAAGTCGACATTGAGGGAGCGATCGAGGAATCTTTGGTCGAACCCGATGCGATCGGCTTCGTCTCTGAGCAGGCTCTCGAGCTGATCGACCGCTCGACCCGAAGCCTCGAACGACGCCGCCATCGCGTCGAACAGTGACACCCCCGGAACCTCGGTCGGGTATTGCATCGCCAGGAACAATCCCGCCTGAGCACGCTTCCAGGTCGGCAGGCCCACGAGTTCGACGCCGTCGAGCCTCGCCGAGCCACCGAGCACCTCATAACCGGGCTTGCCCAACAACACGTGTGACAGCGTCGACTTGCCCGCACCATTGGGGCCCATCACGGCGTGCACCTGGCCCGAGCCGACGGTGAGGCCGACTCCGTTCAGGATCTGCTTTCCGGCCACCGAAGCCCGAAGGTCTCGTATGATCAGCTCGCTCATCGTGCTACCTCGTTCTTGCGTCCACCATCGCCGCGTCGGGCGTTCTCGAGCGTCACGTACACCTCGCCATCGCTGACCTCGATCCCGTGCACGGGCACCGCCTTGGTCGCCGGAAGGGTCTGTGGTTCGCCGGTGGTCAGCGAGAAGGCAGCACCATGCTTCCAACATTCGATCGTGCAGGCGTCGGAGTCGACCTCACCCTGTGACAGGGAGAAGTTGGCGTGTGAACAACGATCCCCGATGGCGTGGAGATCATCACCGATCCTGACGATGGCCACCCCCTGGCCTTCGACCTCGAAGCGCCGTGCGGTGCCGGGGAGGAGATCGGCGAACGAGCAGATGCGATGCGCCATGGTCTTCATCCGACAACCCCGATGCGACGGTCGAGCTTGGCCGCGACCAGATCGGTGATCGCGTCGTGCAACGCCGCGGGCATCCGTCCGATCACCTCGTCGAAGAATCCGGTCACGATCAGCCGGTCGGCCACCGTGGGAGGCACTCCCCTGCTGTGCAGGTAGAAGCGTTGGTCCTCGTCGATCGGGCTGACCGCCGAGGCATGACTGCACCGGACATCGCTGTTCTCGATCTCGAGATTCGGGACCGACCACGCCCAGGCGTCGTCGCTCAGCTTGATGTTGCGGTTGGTCTGGCGAGCGTCGGAACCGCGGCCCTCGGGATGGATGTGGATGAGCCCGGTGTAGACCGAGCTGGATTGATCGTCGACCGCTCCCTTGAACAGCAGATCGCTGGTCGTGTCCTGGTCCGAGTGATGCTGGAAGGTCCGGAAATCGTGGGTTTGGTGACCGTCGCCGTAGTACAGGGCGATCAGGTCCCCGTGTGCCCCCCGCCCCGACAGACGCGTGTCGAACCGAAGGCGGTTGTACTCCCCACCGAACGAGGCACATGACGAGGTGAGCGTGGCCTGACCGGCCACCGTCGACATCTGGCGACCGATCTGCCAGAGCCCCTCGGCCTGATTCTCCACGATGGCGTAGGACAGCCGAGCCGCAGCCCCGACGGAGAGCTCGACCAACGGGACCGACAGACCGGCAACACCCGTGTGCCTGCCGGCCGGCGGAGGCGACGAACTCTGGTGCTCGATGACGGTGAGGCAAGCGCCTTCTCCGACATCGACGGTGATGTGGGGAAACGAGGCCGTCGGCGTCTCGCCCACCAGATGATGGTTCAACACCACGACCGGTGCATCCACCGTGAGGCCGGAAGGAACAACGATCCGGAGTGCGTCCGGGGCCAAGGCGAGGTGGAGGCCGTCGAACTTGGTCGGGTTGTCGGCGGCGGCGATGGGAGCCCTCTCGCCGCTCGAGGTGGAGACACCCACCTCGAGCCCCTTGGCTGCCCAACCGGCGTCGAGCGTCACCAGCGTGACGTAGCCATTCACGATCTGAACCGTGGCGGCTCGATTCACCACAGCAGCGAGGGGGTCAGGAGCCGAACCGGGGATCGGCCGCACCGACACAGCGATCGCGGCCACATCCAAGTCGTCGATCCGGCTGTAGCGCCAGTCCTCGGACTCGGTGGTCGGTAGGGCGAGGGCCTGCGCAGCGCGGGCCGCCTGTGATCGTCGATCGCGGTCCAGCAGATGCTCGAAGGCGCCCGTCAACGAATCGTCGAGCAGCGAGATGGTGGATGAATCGGCGGCAGGTGCGCCAACGGTCAGATCGGAACTCACAGCAATAAACACTATCGCCTTAGGAAAAACCCCTACCGTCCTCGGCCAAAAGGCCACCATTTCTTCTTGCTCCGCATTCGTTGTTCGGCATCGACCTGCGCACGGATGGTGTCTCCCGCACGATTGATGATGTTCTCGGCCTCGTCGAGGAGATGGGCGATGCTGGGGTCCTCGCCGACCCCCGGTGGTACTGCGGGCGTCGGCGGCGTGACGAGGGTGCCGTGATGCCACCCGACATCGGCGAGACGCGGCTCGTACTTGGCGCAATCCTGGGGACAGGCCCAAGGCGCTTCGGGCGCCAGGTCGAGCGCACACTTCCGCATGGTGTCACCCGTCGGGTAGGTGCGGCTCTGGAAGTGTTTGCAGTCCTGTCGCATCGGCATGACCTCATTTTGTACCGCCGGAGCTCGAATTCGATGGCAGGCTGTTGCCCATGACGACCCCGCACCTCAGCGCCGCCCCCGGCGACTACGCCTCCACCGTCCTCATGCCCGGGGACCCGCTCAGGGCCAAGTACATTGCCGAGACCTTCCTCGACGATGTTCGCCAGGTGAACGAGGTCCGCAACATGCTTGGCTACACCGGCTCTTACCAGGGCAAACCGGTGTCCGTTCAGGGATCGGGCATGGGGGTCCCCTCGTTTCAGATCTACGCCACCGAACTGATTCGATTCTTCGGGGTCTCCCGCATCGTGCGAGTGGGGTCTTGCGGCGCACTTCAGCATGCACTGTCCCTGGGCGATGTCGTTCTGGCCATGGGAGCCGGCACCGACTCGATGGTGAACCGGACCCGGTTCGAAGGACGCGACATGGCAGCCGTGGCCGACTGGGGGCTCCTCTTGCGCGCCGCTCAGGCGGCGGAGGCTGCAGGGATGACCGTGCACGTCGGCTCGGTCTTCACCTCTGACTTCTTCTATGACCCCAACGACAACCCGTTCGACCTCTTCGAACGCCACGGGGTTCTGGCTGTCGAGATGGAAGCCGCGGGCCTCTACGGTCTGGCGGCCGAGCACGGCATCGAAGCGCTGGCCATGATGACGGTGAGCGACCACCTCAAGCGCCATGAGGCGATGAGTGCCGAAGATCGCCAGTCGAGTTTCGACGACATGACACGCGTTGCGCTGGCACTGCTCTGAATCAGCACAGTCCTGAATCAGCACAGTCCTGAATCAGCACAGTCCTGAATCAGCACAGTCCTCGGGCGGAGCAACGATCCGAGGTCGGGGACCTCAGCCGACCGAGCCCTCCATCTGGAGCTCGATGAGACGACTCCACTCGACTGCGTATTCCATCGGAAGTGTGCGGGTGACCGGCTCGATGAATCCGTTGACCACCATGCCGACGGCCTGCTCCTCGGAGAGACCACGGCTCATCAGATAGAACATCTGCTCGTCCGCGACCTTGGAAACGGTGGCCTCGTGGCCGATCTCGGCGTCCTTGGCCCCGATCTCCATGTACGGGTACGTGTCGCTGATCGAGTCATCATCGAGAATCAAAGCGTCGCACTGGACATGGCTCTTGCAGCCGTAGGCATCCTCCTCGACCCGTACCAGACCGCGATAGCTCGACCGGCCACCGTCCTTCGAGATGGACTTCGCCACAATCTTGGACGTCGTCTCGGGCGCAGCATGCACCATCTTCGCTCCCGTGTCCTGGTGCTGACCGGCCCCGGCGTAGGCCACCGACAGCACCTCGCCACTGGCCTTGGGACCGGCGAGCCAGACCGCCGGATACTTCATCGTGAGGCGGCTACCGATGTTGCCGTCGATCCAGGACATGTGCCCCTCGGCCTCGACGTACGCCCGCTTCGTCACCAGGTTGAACACGTTGTTCGACCAGTTCTGAATAGTTGTGTACGTCACCTGAGCGCTGGGCTTGACGATGATCTCGACCACGGCCGAGTGCAGTGAGTCCGAGGTGTAGACCGGCGCCGAGCAGCCCTCGATGTAGTGGACCTTCGAACCCTCGTCGGCGATGATCAGCGTGCGCTCGAACTGGCCCATGTTCTCGGCGTTGATGCGGAAGTAGGCCTGGAGCGGCATGTCCACTTCGACGCCGGGTGGGACATAGATGAAACTTCCACCCGACCACACCGAGGAGTTGAGCGCCGAGAACTTGTTGTCGTTCGGCGGGATGGTCTTGCCGAAGTACGCCTTGACGATCTCGGGGTACTCACGCAAGGCGGTGTCCATGTCACAGAAGATGACGCCCAGCCGTTCCAGATCCTCGCGGTTGCGGTGGAACACGACCTCTGACTCGTATTGCGCGGTGACGCCGGCGAGGTACTTGCGTTCGGCTTCGGGGATGCCGAGCTTCTCGTAGGTGTCCTTGATGGCGTCGGGGAGGTCGTCCCAGCTGTTGACCTGCCCATCGGTCGGCTTGATGTAGTAGTAGATGTCGTCGAAGTAGATCTCGGACATGTCGCCGCCCCAGTTGGGCATCGGGCGCTTCTCGAAGTGTCCGAGTGACTTGAGTCGAAAGTCGAGCATCCAATCGGGCTCGCCCTTCATCCACGACATCTCGCGGACCATGCTCTCGTCCAACCCACGTTTCGGCTTGAAGACGTAGTTCTCCTCGTCGCTCCAGCCGAGTTTGTACTTCCCGAGATCGAGGGCTTCAACGGTGCTCATGACGGGCTCCTGCCGGGCAGACGACGGACCAAGAATTTCTCCTACCGGGATAGTAACAAACCATCCGGAGATTTTGTCCCTGCGCCGGACCAGTCGAGGGTCGGACTCAGTCGAGACGACGGAGTTCGCGCCGATAACGTTGAGCTCGTTCGGTGTACTTGGCCACTGCATCGGTGATCAGATCGGGGTTCACCTTGTCGGCGAGGATCTTGGCCGGGATGCCCAACGCCATCGCTCGCGCCGGTACCTCCGTGTCGTTGGTGACGACTGCGTTCGAACCCACCAGCGACCAGCTGCGCAGCACGGCCCGATGCAACACCACTGCGCCGTTACCGACGAGCACGTCGTCCTCGACCTGACACCCCTCGAGATGCACCAGATGCCCGACGACGCACCGACTACCGACGACCGTCGGGTGGTTGTCGGTGGTGTGCAGGACACTGCCGTCCTGGATGGAAGTGAAGCTTCCGACGCGAATGTGGCCCTTGCCGTCGCCCCGAAGCACTGCGCTCGGCCAGACCGAGCTGCCCTCACCCAGGTGGACATCGCCGATCACGGTCGCCTGAGGGTGGACGAACGCCGTGGGATGGATGACGGGAACTCGATCGCCGAGTGCATAGATGGCCACTCGATGACCCTATCCAGACGAGGACCCTGTCCGGAGCGGGGACCGTGTCCGGATCGACTCCCGAACCCGATCAGTACCAGCCGAGCGAACGCAGGTCCATCACCAGCGCCGACAGCGAGAGGCCGACCAGCACGAACACCGTGGCGTAGGAGACCGGATTGAGTATCCGCAGGTCGAAACGGAACGACCGATCACGTCGACCGACCTGCACCAACCGCTCGATGACGATCCCGGCCGCGTGGCCTCCATCGAGCGGAGGCAACGGGAGCAGGTTCACTGCACCGATGGCGCACGACAGAATGCCGAACCATTGCAGCGCAGTGACAACGCCTCCTTCGACCGCCTGAGCGGTCACATCGGCCTGGGCGACCGGGGACATGAACCGAACCGGGGGCTCGGCCCCGCTCACGGTTGCTCCGAGATAGCTCGAGATCTCGGTGGCCCACGTCCACAGCGCATCGCCGGTTCCCACGACGATGAAGCGAAGGTCGTCGAACGCCGAGCTGACCGATGCACCGAGCCCGGCACCACCGAGGCGTGCTGCGAGTCCGAAGGCAAGCAATGCGCAGAACAGATTCACCGCACAGCCCGCCAGGATCGTCGCCATTCGACCCAGATGAGTCGCCGAACGATAGGTGGACGCCTCGTCGATCTCGGCCGCCACCAGCTCGTTGGGTGTCATGCCGGGAATCTTGACGTAGCCACCGAGGAAGATGGCCTTCAGCCCGATCCGCAGATCGCCGTGCTGCCAGGCAACGATCTCGGGACCGAACCCCCAGAAGAACTCGGTCGGCCGCATCCCCACTGCTCGAGCGACCACGAGGTGCCCCAACTCGTGTACCAGGATGACCACGCCCAGGAAGGCGAGCAGCCAAAGACCCGACGGAGCGAGGATGGCGAGCGCAACCACCGAGACCGCGGCCACAGCGCCCCACAGCGGTGACACGTGCACGCCGTCGCGCCGCG
>JAHECQ010000591.1:0-1017 GCA_024641625.1 Acidimicrobiales bacterium
GCCGCGCCGACGCGCGGTGCCGGCCATTGGACCGGTCCAGCCGGCGTCGAAAGTGGTGTCGAGGATCTCGAGCCACTGATCGAACAGTGCCGTGTCGAACGGGTCCGCGTCGTGGAGCCATCGGTGAGCTTCGATCACGTCTTCGGCCGGGTCGTGCGGCTCGCCGAGGAGCACGCCGACCCAGAAGTCGGTGAGGTCGAGGGTGTGGGCATACCCGAGCCGAAGTACACGCCTGCCACGACGACCGACACCGCGCCCAAGCCCCACAGCTCCGAAGCGACATCGACCTCGTCATCGTCATCGAGGAAGGTCCTGGTGGCACGCGCACGTGCCGGGAGCTCAGGCACAGGACCAGCGCCTTTCACAGGTGCCAACTCTTGCGCACCTGACGGAGCAGTTGTTGCGCCCGACCGAGCCGAGCGCCGAGCGCATCAAGGCGAGGCGCGAGCTCACGACGGACGATGACCAACTCGGCGAGCATGGTGTCGGGTTCGATGATCGAATGAGTCCGCCCTGCGCACCTCGGTATCTGTACGTCACGTGATGGCGATGGCGGTGGTGACGATCACGACGATCCCGAAGATCATTTGCTGGATGCCGATCACCACCGCGCGGTGCGGCGCCAAGCGCAATGCGACCACGTTGATGGCGGCAAGCACGGCGATCGCAATGGCTGCGGCAGTCGGGAAGAGATCGAACATCGAACCGAACGCCGCCGCGACGACCGCAGTCAGCTGGGCGGCATCGCTCAGCCACCGAGGGCCGGGCCGCGACCGCGTCCGCAAAATCTGGGTGCGCACGTACGGGATCGCGGCGACCGAGCGAGCCGCGATCACCAGCCACAAGCCCCATGCGAGCTTCGTGGATGCGCCGTCGGCGAGCGCGATCGCCGCAGCGATCGACCCGATGCCGATCGACCCCGCGAGTTCGGGGACGAGCCGACGGCCGCGGCCTCGCATGTCGAACCACAACTCGAGCGCGACCATCGGCGCCGCGACCGCCAACGGCACCCAGAAG
>JAHECQ010000591.1:1027-2676 GCA_024641625.1 Acidimicrobiales bacterium
CGTAAACGACCAGCACCGCGACGATGAGCAACTCGCCGGCCGCGATCTGCGCCGCGAGACGGGTGCGGTTGAGCCAGCGGTGCCGGAAGCGATCGACCAGCACGAGCTTAACCGCAATGCCGTTCAGTTAGAACCACAGTGGTGTAGTTTGTGGTGTGGCCCGTGCTGGATGGAAGAAGCCCAAGACCGAGACTCGCCTGTCGGATGTGGTGTCGGTCGGGTTGTTGGCGCGGGTGTTTCCCGCTGAGGTTGTTGATGAGGTGATCGCCAGGTGTGACCGGACTGAGCAACGGCATCGGGCGTTGCCGGCGCGGGTGATGGCCTACTTTGCGATGGGTCTGGCCCTGCACTCGGAAGGGTCCTATGAGGATGTGCTGGCGTTGATGGCCGATGGGCTCGCGTGGGCTGATTCGACTCCGTTGGAGCTGGTGAAGCTGCCATCGAAGTCGGCGATCTTCCAGGCCCGTGAACGTCTCGGTGCCGAACCGGTCAAGGCGTTGTTCGACCGGGTCGCGCGACCGCTTGCTGGCGGGTCGACGCCGGGTTCGTGGTTGGCGGGCCGACGGTTGGTGGCCATTGATGGCACCACTTTGGATGTCGCGGACAGCGTCGCGAACGACGAGTTCTTCGGTCGGCCCGGCGTGAACAAGGGTGAGCGCTCCGCGTTCCCCCAGGCCCGCCTGGTGGCGTTGGCCGAGTGCGGCACCCACGCCATCTTTGATGCCGAGCTCGGCCCGTACACGACATCGGAGCTGGCGTTGTCGAAGGACTTGGTCGATCGGCTGGAGCCGGGGATGGTGTTGCTCGCCGATCGAGGGTTCACCGGTTTCGCCTTGTGGAAACAGGCTTCCGCGACGGGAGCGGACTTGTTGTGGCGGGCCAAGAACAACGTGACACCACGCCACATCGAGACCCTCGAGGACGGGTCCTGGCTTGGTGAGCTCCGCGCGAACAACACCCGAGTGAACACCGAGCACGTTGTGGTCCGCGTCGTCGATTACCACGTCGATGACGGCCGCGACGTCGCGCTCGGTCCGTTCCGGTTGTTCACCACCCTGGTCGATCCCGGCGACGTCACTGCCACCGAGCTCGCCGCCGCGTACGCGCAACGCTGGGAGATCGAGTCGGTCTTCGACGAGCTCAAGACCCACCAACGCGGCTCGAAGATCGTGCTGCGATCGAAGTCGCCCGCGCTCGTGCAACAAGAGATCTGGGGACACCTGTGTTGCCACTACGCCATCCGCACACTGATGTTCGAAGCCGCCCGCGAAATCGACGTCGACCCCGACCGGGTCAGCTTCGTCGCCGCACTACGCATCACCCGCCGTTCGCTCTCACAGGCGCGCGGTTTTTCCCCCTCTGGGCACTGACCACGGCTGGGCCCACGCTCTCATCCTGGTCTGCCGGCGGTTGAACTCGCAGCGACGACTTCGATCAAGCCCACGCCTGATCAAACGCAAAATGCCCAAATGGCACGTCAAACGAGCCCGCCACGCCAACTGGCCACAACCCAACTCGCCACCCATCCCACTCATCCAACACCTAACTGAACGGCATTGCGGTTAGCCCGGATTTTTCATAGGGCTGGTTGAGCGGTCCGGGTGGTGGTCACGGTGAGTGATCGGAACGCGGCTTGGACGCGGTCGATG
>JAHECQ010000592.1 GCA_024641625.1 Acidimicrobiales bacterium
CTCGGGAACCGTCACGTTCGAGGGCACCGAGTTGACGGCGCTCTCGTTCAACGAGCTCCGTGAGGCGCGCACGAAGATCCAGATGATCTTCCAGGACCCGATCTCGAGCCTGAACCCGCGCCGCAAGGTCCGTGACAGCGTCAAGGATCCACTCGACATCTGGGACCGCGGCACTCCAGAGGAGCGACTCGCCTTGGTCGACCAGATTCTCGAGAACGTCGGCATCGACCCTGCTCGTGCAGCGGAGAGCCGTCCGCACCAGTTCTCCGGCGGTCAATGCCAGCGCATTTCGATCGCCCGTGCGCTGGTCCTCGACCCGACCCTGATCATCTGTGACGAGCCGGTGTCCGCACTCGACGTCAGCGTCCAGGCCCAGGTCCTGAACCTGCTCGAAGACCTGAAGGCCGAGTACGGCTTGACGCTGATGTTCATCGCCCACGATCTCGCTGTCGTCAAGAACATCAGCGACCGGGTCGCGGTGATGTACCTGGGCAAGCTGTGTGAGGTGGCACCCAGCGATGCGCTGTACACCAGCCCGGCTCACCCGTACACGCAGGTACTCGTCGAATCGATCCCGATCCCGGACCCTGAACTCGCCACGGTCGGCACGACCATCCAAGGCGAGCCACCGTCTCCCGTCAACCCGCCTTCTGGTTGCCGGTTCCATCCGCGGTGTCCGGCCGCCGACGAGGTGTGCACCACCACCGAGCCGATCATCCGCCAGGTAGGCGACGGTCACTTCGTCGCATGCCATCACCCGCTGGTGACGCCCGTCGAGATCTCCTGATCACACCATGACCACGTGGCACCTCGTCACGGCCCCACGCTCGTTGCGACGCACGTTGGCGGCGTACCAAGTCGGTGCTGGCGATCCGACGACTCGTCTCGATGCGCATCAGTTCCGGCGAGCGACGTTCACACCCGACGGCCCCGTGACCCTCCGACTCTGCTGGGAGGTGGATCCAGCCCCACCCGGCGAGTGCGCGCTCCACACCGACGCCTGGGGACCAGGAGCGAATTGGATGCTCGCGCGTATCGACGCTCTGACCGGACGAAGCGACTCCGCAATCGCATTCGCCGACGCACACCCGGTGGTCGAACGCAGCCTCCGGCTCCGTCGCCACGTTCGCATCGGCGCTTCTGGCGGCGCGTATCACCAGCTGCTGCCGACGATCATCGGCCAACGAATCACTGGCGGCGAAGCGTTTCGCCAGTGGGTGGGCCTGTGCCGGGCGCTCGGCGAGCGGCCTCCTGGGCCCGACGACGTGACGGCAGATCTCCTGCTGCCACCGGCACCTGAGGCGCTGCACCGTCGGCCGTCATGGTGGTTCCATCCGCTGGGGATCGAGCAGCAGCGCGTCCGACCACTGCTCGAAGTGGCCCGCCATGCCGACAAGCTGTGGCGCTGGACCGACGCGGGCACGTCCGAACTCGCGTCCAAACTCGGCCTGCTCAGCGGGATCGGCTCGTGGACGATCGGGTCGATCCTCGGTCCGGTCTGTGGCGACCCCGATGCAGTACCCGTCGGGGACTTCCACTTCCCGAACGCGGTGGCCTGGGCCCTCGCCGAGGAGCCGAGGGCGGACGACGATCGGATGCTGGAACTCCTCGCTCCGTACGCGGGGCAACGCGGTCGAGTGCTCGCCGCGCTGGTCGCCATCGCAGGCGGAGCACCCAAGTTCGGTCCCCGCCAACGGGTCCTGCCGATGAGCCGCTGGTAGCTGAACCGCATCGGTACATTCATGACCTGTCGCCCCCATCCAACGCGTCGATCGACGCCGGACCTCCATCGGACGTAGCCACCGTGTCCCTGCCGCCGCTCTTCACTCGTCACACATGGACCCGCATGTTGGTGCACGCCCTGCCGGTGTACCTCCTGTCGCGTCTCTTCGTCGTGGTGGGTGCGGCGTTGGTCGCAGCCGAGCTCGGCGTCGATCGAAACCTCGCTGACGAGCGCCTGCTGGAGGTGGCTGACCCCCATCTGTTGACCGAGACCGTCAACTCGGGCAGAGCCGTCACCGACGTACTGACCTCCTGGGACGGCCTGTGGTACATGGCCATCGTTCGAGACGGGTATCCGACCAGCGTTCGGCCGGAGGTCACGTACCACGTCGACGATGCCCGGGCGGCCTTCTTCCCGATGTTCCCCTGGCTGAGTCGCGTGATGGATTGGGTGCTCCCCGGAGGCGACACCTCGGCTGTGCTCGCGGTCAACTTCGTACTCGGTCTGGTGGCAGTCGTCCTGATTGCGGTGCTGGCGTCCCGTTTGTACGGTGAGCAGGTCGGTCGCACGACGGCGCTGCTCGTCGCGATGTTCCCCGGCAGTTTCGTGTTGTCGTTCGCGTACAGCGAGGCGCTCATGATCACCGTGGCCGCGGCGTGTCTCCTCTGCCTCCATGATCGTCGGTGGCTCTTGGCAGGGGTGTTCGCCGCGCTCACGACCGCAAGCCGACCCAATGGCGTCGCGATCGGGCTGAGCTGTCTCGTCGCCGCGTGGCCGGCGGTGCGCGACCGACGGGACTGGCGTGCCATCGGTGCCGTCCTGTTGGCCCCGATGGGATTCATACTGTTCCAGATCTGGCTCAGTGTGCACGCCGACGAGGCAGGTGTGTGGTTCCGTGTCCAACGTGAGGCCTGGGGCGAAGGCGCGAGCTTCGGCTGGACCGCGGTCAGG
>JAHECQ010000124.1 GCA_024641625.1 Acidimicrobiales bacterium
TGTCGTTGGTTCGGTGGCCCAGCTTCCGTTCCTTGGCGATGACCTGGTAACCAGGGTTGTCGGTCGGTGTGACGAACACACTGATGCCTGCTTTCCCGGCGTCGGGATCGGTGACCGCAGTGATCATCGCAAGGTCGGCCGAGGAGCCGGCGGTGATGAACGACTTCTGGCCGGTCAAGACCCACGAGTCGCCGTCACGGACTGCACGGGTGCGTATGTTGGCAGCATCCGAGCCTGCATGCGGTTCGGTCAGGTGGATGCATCCGATCCATTCGCCCGACGCCAGTCTGGTCAGGTAGTCGTGCTTGTGTCGATCGGTTCCCAGCTCCTCCAACGCCGCGGCCACCGGTGAGTTGTTGGCCGCCATCACGTTGGAGATACCGCCGTCGCCCGCCGAGATCTCCTCGATCGCCAAGCAGTAGCTGACGAAGTCCGCGCCCGATCCACCCCATCGGGGATCGACCATCACCGCCATCAGACCGGCGTTTGCCATCTTGTCGTACAGCTCGCGTGGCACGTCGCCGGTGCGATCCCATTCCGCCGCGTTCGGCTTGATCTCGGCGTCGGCCAACCGGCGGGCGACCTGACGCATGGCACGCTGCGCGTCGGTGTAGAGACTGGGGTCGGGCACCGATGAGGTCATGACGGACTTTCAGCTGAGGGGAGGCAGGGGGAGTGGGCCGCGGGCGGCCTCGAAGGCTGATCCGATACGGAGCGCCATCGACTCCGCATGAGGTCGACCCATGATCTGGAGGCTGGTCGGCAATCCTGCGGGGGTGAGACCGATCGGCAGGCTGAGGCCACAGAGTCCGAGGTAGTTGCCGGCGCGGGTGAAATGCGCCGGCGTGATGGACTCGTCGATGCCCTCGACCGGCGGTGCCACCATCGGGGTGGTGGGGGTCAGCAGGGCATCGAGTCGACCCAGTGCATGGAGGAACGCCTGCTGGTCCGACGCCCGTCGCAGGCCGGCCCGAACGTAATCGACTGCGCTGTGCCCTCGACCCGGGAGGGCTCGAACCCGCACGGCGGAGTCGAGCTGTGCAGCAGGGTCGCCGAAGAGGTGCCCGTGGTGGGCATAGGCCTCGGCGGTCACCAGCACGAAGGTCGCCTCCCGCATCTCGTCGAAGGGGAGAGGCGTGGTGAAGACGCTGAGTTCGGCTCCGAGATCGGCCAGGGCGTCGAGGGCACGGTCATAGGCCGTCAGCACCTCGGGCTCGCACACGCTGCGCTCGGCGTCGTCGAGCACTCCGAGACGCAGGCCGCTGACTCCTCTCCCCAGCGCGTCATAGAGTCCTGCTCCTCGCCGCCAATCGTCGTCCACCAGCGGTTGAGCCCTCCCGGTGAGCACGTCGAAGAACAGCGCCGCGTCCTCCACAGTGGTGACGATCGGACCCGGCGTGTCCAGCGTGTGCGAGAGCGGGATGATGCCATCGGTCGGCAGCAGACCCTCGGTGACCTTCAGCCCGACGATGCCGCACAGCGCGGCAGGAAGGCGGACCGACCCCCCGGTGTCGGTCCCGATGGCGCAGGGGACCATGCGCGAGGCCACGGCGACTCCCGAACCCGACGACGATCCGCCAGGGGCGCGATGGACTTCGGCGTCCCATGGGTTGCGCGGCGTCCCCATGTGTTCGTTGGTTCCCCAACCGCCCAGTGCCAACTCGACGGTCTTGGTCTTTCCCACGAGCACGCCGCCCGCCGCCAACAAGCGTTTGGCGATGGTGGCGGTGGTGGGGGAGATGCGGTCACGCATGGCGGCCGAGCCACCGGTGGTGACCCGGCCCTCGAGATCGACGATGTCCTTGAGGGCGAACGGCACACCTTGGAACGGACCGATCCGGTGCCCCGACCGCAGCGCTTGTTCGGCACCGGCGGCGGCCTGACGGGCCTCGTCCAGGTACAGCGCCTGCCAGGCGCCCAGAATGGGATCGAGCCGCTCGATCGAGGCGATGCATCGCTCGAGCGCATCGACCGGTGAACTCGCCCCCGCCAGATGGGCCCGAGCAAGGGAGGCAATGGTTTGCGTCGGCTGGGACTCGGTCGTGGTCATGCGTCGCTCCGCACCCGAAGAACGACCTTGCCGACAGCCAGGCGATCCTCGAGCAGCTGATACGCCTGGCGACCCTCCTCCAGGGAGAGGACGTGGCCGACGGGGGGCTTGATGGCCCCACTGCGAATGAGCGGCAGCATCTGCTCGTGGATGCGACCGGGGAGCGTCGGGTCGTCGGCGACCGCCTCACCCCAGGCCGCGCCCACCACCGAGATGTTTCGAAGCAGCAGGCGATTGACCTTGACCTCGGGGATGGTGCCTGCAGCGAAGCCGACGACCACCAGTCGACCGAAACGCGCCAACGATCGAAGCCCATCGAGGAAACGGTCGCCGCCCACGGGGTCGTAGACCAGGTCGACACCTCGACCTGCGGTCAAGGCCAGCACCTCGTCCTTCCAGGCGTCGGAGATCACCACGACCTCGTCGGCCCCGGCGGAACGCGCGACCTCGCCCTTGGCCGGGGTCGACACGAGGCCGATGACCTTCGATGCACCGAAACCCTTGGCCACCTGGATGCCCGACGTGCCGACACCTCCTGCGGCTCCCAGGATCAGCACCGACTCCCCGGCTTCGAGCCCCCCTCGATGACCCATGCAGAAGACGGCCGTCTGGTAGTTGAGCACGAGCGAGGCACCCTCCTCCCAGGTCAGCTCCTCGGGGAGGTGGAACACCTCGGAGGGCTTGCAGATGCTGACTTCGGCCAGGGCCGCCCGGGTCCAGGCGCACACCCGATCACCGGCGACGAAACCCGAGCCGGCCGGTGCCGACCGAACGATGCCGGCGAGCTCGATGCCCGGCACGAACGGGGGATCGGGGCGATACTGGTACATCCCCTTGCTCTGGAGCAGATCGGGGAACGACACGCCGGCCACGACCACGTCGACCACCACACCTGTCCCGTCGTCGACAGGCTCGGGACGGTCGACCACGACCACGCCTTCGGGTCCGGTCAGGGCTTGAACCTCTAGTGCTCTCATCGGTACGAAGCTACTCTCTGAGCAGGCTCCCGGCCACGCTGGGGCCATCGCCGACCGAGGGCGACCCTGGGTTCGATGAGAGCAGGAGCAACATGGCAGAACAGCGTTTGCCCGAGATCTGGCCGGTCAACGGGGACTTCGTGGCCGAGGTCGGCGACGTCGATCTGTCGCAGCCACTCAGCGATGCCGCCTGGAGCCTCATCGAGGACGCCTATCACACCTATGGGGTGCTGATCTTCCCGAACCAACACCTCGAACAGGGTGAGCACATCAGGTTCGCCAATCGGTTCGGCGACATCGACCTGTCGATGCAAAAGAGCATGGACGTCGCCGACGATCGGCTGCCTCGGGAGATCGCCGATGTCTCCAACCTCGACCCGGACGGCAACGTGATGGGTGAGGACAACCGACTCCTGTACTTCGGCCGCGCCAATCGTCTGTGGCACACCGACAGCTCGTTCAAGCCGGTTCCGGCCAACGCGTCATGCCTCTACCTGCGCTCCATTCCACCGGTCGGCGGTCAGACCGAGTTCGCCGATGCTCGCGCCGCGTGGGACGACCTCGACCCCGATCTCAAGCATCTCATCGAGGGACGCATCGCCGTTCACTCCATCGCCACCAGTCGCAGCCGGCTCGGCTTCGAGATGACCCCGACCGAGAACGCCACGTACCCGCGTGTCCCGCAGGTACTGGTCCGCACCCATCGGGTCACCGGGCGCAAGTCCCTCTACCTCGCCTCCCACGCCGGGCAGATCATCGACATGGACGACTGCGAGGCCGAAGCGCTGCTCGAGGAACTCATGACGCACGCGACCCAGCGACAGTACGTCCACAGCCATCGCTGGCGCGTGAACGACCTCGTGATCTGGGACAACCGGTGCGTGCTGCACCGCGGCCGACCCTTCGACGATCTCCGGTGGCCCCGGGACGCCCAGCGGGCGACGAGCCTCGACGTCGCACCCACCTACGTCCAGGAAGGCGTCGAACTCCCCCCTGGGCTCGTCGCCGCGACTGCGACTGCGACTGCGACTGCATGACCGAACCCGTCACTGACGACAAACTCGACCTTCTCGGACGAGCGGCGGGGCACGCGGCCCAGTACGTCAGGGGCGAACGATCAGCCACCGTCGCCAACTCCGAGGCCGACCTGTCCCGCCTGCTCGACGCAGCCACACCCGACCGGCCGATCGCTCCTCGACGGGCACTCGATCTGTTGGCCGAACACGGCTTGACCGCCGCCGTACGAACCACCGGAGGGCGATACTTCGGCTTCGTGAACGGGGGGGTCACCCCGATTGCACTGGCCGCATCGGTGATCGCAGGCGCCTGGGATCAGAACGTCGCCCTCCCGGTGATGTCGCCGGTCAGTGCCGCGCTCGACGCCCAGGCCGCATCATGGCTGGTCGACGTGCTCGGCCTGCCCGGGACCGCGACCGCCGCGTTCTGCGCCGGTGCCTCGGTTGCCAACCTCACCGCCGTGTTGTGCGCCCGAGATGCCTTGCTTCGCCGCGCCGGCTGGGACGCAGCGAGCGCCGGACTGAACGGTGCACCACCGATCACCGTGGTCACCTCGGCCGAGATCCACGTCACCGTCACCAAGGCCATTCGACTGGCAGGGCTCGGCACCGACAGCATCGTCGTCGCACCAACGGACGACTGCGGTCGCGTCGACCCCGACCGGTTCCCCGCGACCGAGGGCCTCACCTTGGTGCTTCTTCAGGCCGGCAACGTCAACACCGGCCATTCCGACCCCTTCAGGACCATCATCGGCCGCGTCGATCGGGCACGTTCTTGGGTGCACATCGACGGAGCATTCGGATTGTGGGCCAACGCGGTGCCCGGACTCCAATCGCTGGTCGATGGGGTCGAACTGGCGGACTCCTGGGCAACCGACGCCCACAAGTGGCTCAATGCCCCCTACGACTGCGCTGCGGTCATCCTCGCTCGCCATCACGATCTCATCGATTCGATGCGGGTCGATGCCGCCTACGTCCCTGCTGGGGACGAACGCTCGCTCATGAATCTCGGCCTTCAGATGTCCCAGGCCGCACGGGCAGTGCCGGTCTGGGCCATTCTCGCCACCGAGGGCCGCGCCGGAGTTGCTGCTTCGATCGAGCGTTGCTGCCGGGCGGCCGCCTTGCTCGCCGAACTTCTCGGTGCAGCCGGGGCAGAGGTCCTGGCCCCCGTAGTGCTCAATCAGGTGCTGCTCGCTTTCACGAACACCAGCGGCGACGACATCACCGACGCGCTGGTCGCCGCGATCCAGGCGGACGGCCGAACATGGATGGGGGCGACAACCTGGCAGGGTCGTCGTGCCATGCGTGTCAGCGTGTCGGATGTGTCGACCACGCCCGAGGACATCGCCGCGGCTGCCGCCACCGTGATCGAACTCTGGGAGACTCTGGCCTGAGGCGGCTCGTCCCGCGGGCCCTCAACGGGCGTCGAAGCTCAGCTCGATGGGCTGATCGTCGGCGGGATGAGCCTGACAGGTGAGGACGTACCCTTCGGCGATCTCCGCCGCTGACAGCGCGTAGTTCTTGGTCATCGTCACCGAACCGCGCACGAGTTTTGCCTTGCAGGTGGCACACATGCCGCCCTTGCAGGCGAAGGGCACGTCGGCCCGAACCGATCGGGCGTAGTCGAGCAGCGAGGGCCCGCCGGGATCGACCATGACGACCGACGTTCGGGCGTCGATGGTGACGGCGACCTCGACCAGTCCCTCATCGTCGGGTGCGTGGTCGGGCAGGACCTCGATCCGCTGGTCGAAGAACAGCTCGGCGTGTATCCGCTCGGCGTCGACCCCGACTTCGCCGAGCACGGGCACGATCGACTCGACCATCTCGAGCGGGCCGCACAGGTACCAATCGTCGATGGTCTCCGGCGGTAGCAGCGTCTCGGTCAGCGCGCGTAGCTTGGCCGCGTCGATCCGTCCCTGGAAGAGAGGGACCTGGTGGGGTTCACGGCTGAGGACATGAATGACCGAGAATCGTTCCGGATATCGGTCCTTCAGGTTCTCGATGTCGTCGAGGAACATGATGGACTGGCTGGTGCGGTTGCCGTAGACGAGGGTGAACTCGCTGGTCGGCTCGGACTCGAGGGCCGTCGAGATGATCGAGAGCAACGGCGTGATGCCGGATCCTGCGCCGAGCGCCACCCGACGACACGGACGATCATGGTCGCCGACGAGCGTGAACTCACCGATGGGAGCCATCACATCGAGGCGATCGCCGACGGCGAGCGACGTGGTGGCCCACGAGGAGAACACGCCCCGGGGTATGCGCTTCACCCCGATACGAAGGTCGCCTCCGGGCGGGCTGCAAACCGAGTACGAACGGCGAACATCGACACCGTCGATATCGGCCCGCACGATGAGATGCTGGCCCGGGCGATGGGTGAAGGCCGACCGAAGGTCGTCGGGCACGTCGAAGGTGATGGCCACCGACTCGTCGGTCAGGGGGTCGATGCGACTGACGGTCAGGCAGTGGAAATCGGTGCTCATGAATTCTCAGATCTCTTTGAAATGGTCGAAGGGTTCAAGACAGGCGTTGCAGCGGTACAGGGCCTTGCATGCCGTCGAACCGAATGCGCTGATTCGTGTGACGTCGGTTGCGGCGCACCGCGGGCAGGCGAGCGGCGTCGTGTCGGGAGATGCGGTGTTCGGGGATGTGGCTGCTGCGGCCGACGTCCGCCCCAGACTCACCGCCACCGGGGAGTTGACACCTCTGTCGCCGCCACGAGGAGGGGCGATGCCCGACGAAGCCAACTTGGCTCGACCCGTCGCTGTCATCCAGTCGCTCGTCCACGCCGGGGTGAACACCCGCAGCACGCGGACCTCATCGAACCCGTCGGCCTGGAGAACCTCGGCGATCCGCGTTTCGATGAATTCCACCGCCGGGCATCCCGAATACGTCGGTGTGACCGAGACGACGAGCGCACCCTCCTCCGACACGAAGACGTCACGCACGATGCCGAGCTCACCAATGGTGAGCGGTGGCAACTCGGGGTCGGCGACGGCCTCCACCAACGCTCGGGCGCGGGCGATGTCTCCGGCCATGAGCGATGAGGCCTGCCGAGTCACCACGTTGCTCCGGGATGGGCCCGGTACAACGACTGCATCTCGGCCAGCAGGTGACCCAGATGCTCGGTGTGGAAACCGGTGCGCCCGCCGAGCCGTTGGTAGGGATCGCTCGGCAGGGTGAGTTGGGCTTCGGCCAGCACGGATCGCACCGTTGCCTCGAACGAGCCGACCAGACATGCAGGGTCCACCCCGACACCGCCGGCGGCCAACGTCTTCTCGACATCGTCGGAGGCGAAGAGATCAGCGGTGAAGGGCCACAGTGCGTTCACTGCGGCCTGGCTGCGTCGATGGCTCTCGTTCGTACCATCGCCGAGTTCGACGACCCAGCCCGACGAGTACTCGAGGTGGTAGCGAGCCTCCTTCACCGCCTTGGCGGCAATACCCGCCAACTCTGTGTCGGTCGAGGCCATGAGCGCCTGATAGAGCGGCACCTGGTAGGCATCGACGAACAGCTGCCGGACAATGGTGTGGGCGAAATCGCCGTTCGGCTGTTCGACCAGGACGGCATTCATGAACTCCCGTTCGCTTCGGAGCATGGCGAATTGATCCTCGTCGCGACCCAGCGGGTCGAACGACGCCGCATGGCTGTAGAAGTTTCGGGCCTGCCCCAGGTGATCGAGGCCGAGGTTGGCGACGGCGATGTCCTCCTCGAGTTCGGGCATGCGGGCGATGAGTGCACCGAGTCGCTGGGCCAACACGAGATTGTCGTCACCCAGTCGAAGCAGGTACGTGAGCATTGCGGGCGTGTCTGCCATCACATGTGTCCGACTTCGTCGGGGATCTCGTAGAACGTCGGATGCCGATACGGCTTGGGCGAGTCGAACCAGGCATCGGCGGCGTCGGGATCGGATGCGTGGATCTCCGACGACCTCACGACCCAGATGCTCACGCCTTCACCTCGGCGGGTGTAGACATCGCGGGCGCTCCGAGTCGCCGAGGCGGCATCGGGAGCATGCAGCGAACCGGCGTGGACGTGATTGAGTCCGCGTTGCGCCCGCACGAAGACCTCCCACAAGGGGTAGCCGCCGGCAGCGCCGGTGAATTCGACCGGGGCCTCGCCGTCGATCGGGGGGACGTCGTAGCTCATGCGGTTGCTCCGGTCGATGGGATGTCGGGTTGGCTGGTCGATGGCTGGTGGGAAGCCGTCCGGGTCGACCCCTGCTGGGAACCGGCTCGGTGGCGACGGGCCTCGCGCTCGGCGTGGGCTCGAGCGGCCTCGCGCACCCAAGCACCGTCTTCCCACGCCTGCACCTTGTGGGCGATGCGCTCCCGGTTGCAGGGACCATCGCCTTTCACGACCCGCCAGAACTCGTCCCAGTCGATGGCGCCGAAATCGTAATGGCCGGTTTCCTCGTTCCAGACGAGATCGGGGTCCGGAGCGGTCAGCCCGAGGAACTCGATTTGCGGGACGGTCATGTCGACGAATCGCTGCCGCAGTTCATCGTTGGTCTCGAGCTTGATCTTCCACGCCATCGATTGCTCGTTGTGGGTCGATTGCGCGTCCGGCGGACCGAACATGGAGATGGCAGGCCACCACCAGCGATCGAGGGCGTCCTGGGCCATGGCCTTCTGCTCGTCGGTGCCCTGTACCAACGCGAGCATGATCTCGAATCCCTGGCGCTGATGGAACGACTCCTCCTTGCAGATTCGCACCATGGCCCGGGCGTAGGGACCGTAGGACGTGCGGGTGAGCATGACCTGGTTGGTGATGGCTGCGCCATCGACCAGCCATCCGATGGCGCCCATGTCGGCCCAGGAGAGCGTCGGGTAGTTGAAGATCGACGAGTACTTCTGGCGGCCGTTGTGCAACAACTCGTTCAGCTCGTCGCGCGAAACGCCGAGCGTCTCGGCGGCCGAGTAGAGGTAGAGGCCGTGGCCGGCTTCGTCCTGGACCTTGGCCATGAGGATCGCCTTGCGACGCAGTGTCGGAGCACGAGTGATCCAGTTGCCCTCCGGCTGTTGGCCGATCACCTCGGAGTGGGCGTGCTGGGCGATCTGGCGGATCATCGTCTTGCGATACCCATCGGGCATCCAGTCTCGGGGCTCGATCTTCTGATCGGCCGCCAGCAACTGGTCGAACCGGGCTTGGTGATCGAGGGGAAGTTCAGTGGCAGTCAAGTCAGCGCTCCTCAGCGTCGAACGGGCAACAGGTCGGGAAATCGGGAGGTCACGGCAGGGTGGGAAGACTGCGGCCGGAGGCCGGTGACCTCGAACAGCCACTCCCAGGAGGCCGCCTCGACGGCGCGGTAGAGGCGAGCCGCCACGTCACGAGCCTGCGCCCCGATCCAGTCGTCACCCAGCAATGCGGTCGGCAACTCCGGATCGGTCAAGCGCACACGCCGGAAATCATGGATGAGCAGGGTTCGAAGCACGAACGCCGTTTCGGGATCGGCGAGCAGCGCCGAGACGTCTCCCGACGCAACCCGCTGGTCAAGTTCGGCGAAGCGATCGACGAACGCTCGGTACTGCAGCTCGACCTCGGCCAGGCCCGAGGTCTCGCGGAACGAGGCCGAGTTGACCAGGCGACCGACGTCCTCGAAGCGAGCGAGCGCCAGCACCGGGAGCGATGTGAGCCCGAGGCGACCGGCGACCTCGTGGACCAGGTCAGGCTTGGCATCGGGCCGCCCCCACACCGACGGGCCGATTTCGGCGAACCCCAGCCAAAGGAGGTGGTGGATCAAATCGTCGGCCGCTTGTACCGGGGTGGACATTCCCGGGGCGATGTCGGTGGTCGGCGAAACGGGCGACA
>JAHECQ010000593.1 GCA_024641625.1 Acidimicrobiales bacterium
GGAGGGTGTCGACGGCCGCGCCGAGCTCGTCGTCGGTGCCGTCGTCGCTCACCGGCCGCGGAAGTACCCACACGAGGCCTGCTCGCTCGGCTGCCGGGAGCTCGATGAGTCCCAGCCGGCTTCGTTCGAGGGTGTCGAAGCCGTTGCCCGGAACCGTACGAAGCGTGCCGTCGAGGCCGTAGACCCAGGCGTGGTACGGACAGGTGAACGCCCGAAGACCGCAGACCTGATCGTCGAGTACGATGCGGCTGCCGCGGTGGCGACAGGCATTGACGAAGGCGCGTACCCGGCCATCGACGCCCCGCACCACCATGATCGGTACCTTGGTGTGATCGTCGGTGATCACGTCGCCCGCGTTGGGAATCTGCGACGATGCCGCAATGACCAGGGGAAACTCCCCGAAGAACAGCGGGAGCTCGAGCTCGTGACGCTCGGCGTCGATGTACACCTCGGGTTCGTTCCAATAGACGTCGTCGGCGAGGGGTGTCGACTCCTCAGCCAATCGGGCCACGATTTCCCTGCCGATGTCGAGCTGCGTTTCGGGTCGCATAGACCGCCCTGTCTAGCCGACGAACGACTCAGCGCACGAAGACGGGCCGACTCGGACTGGATCGTTCGGGATCGTGCCGGTAACCGCCCTCGTCGAACCCAGCGAGTGCCTTCACGGACTTGACTCGGTTCCGGATGACCCATCCGGCCATCGAACCACGGGCCCGTTTGGCGAAGAAGCTGATGATCTTGTGGTCGCCATCGGGCTTGCTGACCGGACGGTCGAGGAAGACCGGGCTGATGATGGGAGCGTCGATCCGGTCGGCCTTGACCGCGTTGAAGTACTCGTTGGAGGCCAAGTTGAGCACGACGTTGGGACCAGGACTCTCGGCGAGGTCCTGCTCGAGGACATCGGTGATGCGACTACCCCAGAAGTCGTAGAGGTCGTCGCCCCGATCGGTGGGCACCTTCGAGCCCATTTCGAGGCGGTAGGCCTGGATGAGGTCGAGCGGACGCAGCACGCCATAGAGGCCCGACAGGATGCGCAATGTCTTCTGTGCGTGCGTGTAGTCGCGTTCGGTGAAGGTTTCGCGTGGGTTCATGCCCTGGTAGACGTCGCCGGTGAACGCCAGCAGCGCCGGTCGGGCGTTGCGGGGAGTGAACGGTGGCTCCCAGTTCTGGAATCGTTCGAAGTTGAGCTCGGCCAGCTGCGGGCTGATGTCCATGAGCCGCGCGAGGTCATCGGGCGACTCGTGGCGCATCACCTCGACCAGTTCGGCCGACTGGTCGAGCATTCGTGGCTCGGAGAACTTACGCGTGGGCAGTTTCGACTCGAAGTCCAGCGACTTGGCGGGGGAAACGACGATCAGCACCCTCTAGTTCTAGCTGGTCGCGGCTCGGCTTGCGCCTGGCAGGCTCAAGCGCGCGTGCGTCGCAGCAGAGGATCGGCGAGAGCGAGGGTGCGGTCGGCCACGCGAAGCACCCGACCGGATGTCCCGGGCGACGACGAGTCGACCAGGTTGCCCATCACCTGGAGGGTGATGTTGGCGATGGCCTCGGTGCCGACGGCCACCCGAAGACCGCTGCGAAGGATCAGGGGGTGGCCGATGAGGAACGAGAACCGGCGGCCGGTGCGTAGGAACTGGTCGAACCTGGCCCCCACCTCGAGGTCGTAGCGGGCGGGAGCAGTCGCCGGGTCGTCCAGGAACAACTCGGCCGCCAACATGCCGGATTCGAGCCCGTAGTCGATGCCCTCGCCGTTCATGGGATTGATGAGCCCGGCCGCATCTCCGATAGCCACCCACCCGGGTCCATGGCGGCGGATGGAACTCATCGGCAGGCGCCAGGCGCGGGGTCGCTCGAGGTAGGGGCCGAGCTCCCACGCATCGCGCACGATGCCCCGATAGGCGTCGAGCAGGGTGTTGAGGTTCAATGCCTTGAAGTTCTTCATGGTCGACAAGGCGCCGACACCGATGTTCACCGTGCCGTCGCCGGCAGGGAACATCCAGCCATAGCCGGGGACCGAGATGCCTTGATCGTCTCGCAAGGTGAGGCAGGCTTCGAGATGGGCATCGGCGTGCCGAGGGGACTCGGCGTAGGTGCGGATGGCCAGACCGAAGGGTTCGTCGGGGTCTCGCAGGGCGCCGACCATGCGGCTCGCCTCGCCCTGGGCGCCAGAGGCCAGCACCGTGAGCCCTGCGCTGATCTTGGCGTCGCCCACGGTCACCCCCCGAACTCGACCATCCTCGATCCAGGGAAGGGCCTCGGTGTTCCAGCGGACCTCGGCACCGGCTTCGGATGCTGCATCCATCAAGACCGCGTCGAGATGCCGCCGAGGCCAGACGGCACCGTGGTTGGGGAAACGCGAGGTCGTGGGCCAGTCGAGCTCGCGGACGGTCTTGTTGGCGATCATTCGCAGGCCGACGATGTGATGGGCGGCGTCGTAGCCGACGCCGAGGTCCTCGAGCGCCCCGATGGCCCGAGGAGTCAGACCGTCGCCGCAGACCTTGTCGCGCCCGTGGGCGGCTTTTTCGAACACCACGACCCGGCCACCGCCGCGGGCGCCCTGAATGGCGGCTGCGGCGCCCGCAGGACCGCCACCGATGATCGCGATGTCCACGGACGGTGTTCGGCCGCCGCCGACCGGTTTTTGGGTGTGGGCACTGTCCTGGGCGTGGGGA
>JAHECQ010000594.1 GCA_024641625.1 Acidimicrobiales bacterium
TTCGGCGGCCCACTGGACGGCGCCGGTACCACCGTAGAAGTCACCTTCGACGAGTCGGGCACCTACCCCTATTTCTGCTCGATCCACCCGACCATGACCGGCACGGTTGAGGTGAGCTAGATGGTTGGTCGAGCCTGTGCCGCCGGGAAAGTCCGTCGCCGCAGGTCACGCGGCATTTCGGTATTCGTGGATGAGGCCGTCGCATCGGCTGGTTCGCAGCACCGTGACGGTCGCCGGTGGCGTGTCTGGCGGCTCGCCGACCGGTGTCGCGCTGGTCGACGGCGCAGTAGACGTAGCGCCAGACATCGTTGACCTTCACGTAGGTCTCGTCAACGAACCAGCGGTTACCGACACTGTGACGGCACGGTCTCGCGTTGACAACAGTTGATAACCCATGCAGGATGGTGAGATGAGTCGAAACACGATGAGCTTCGCGCTCCCTGAGTCCTTGCGGGACTACATCGATCAACGTGTTCGTTCGGGGGAGTACGGCAACACCAGCGAGTATCTTCGCGACCTGATCCGGCGCGATCAGCATGCCGAGGCTGCCCGCCGCTTTCGCTTGCTGATCGCAGACGGCCTCGAGTCTGGCGAGAGTCGTCAGTTGAGGGACGATGTGGTCGGTGAGCTCCGTGGCCGGGCGCTTGGCCCTGAGGTGTGAGTGAAGTTCGGCTGCGTCCGCTCGCCGAAGCGGATCTGGTCGAGCGGACCAGGTACTACCGGTCCGAGGGCGGAGACGAGCTCGGTGGGCGGTTCTTCGACACGGCGATCGAGGGGTTGCGGGCGATCGAACGTATGCCTGGCTCTGGTTCACTGCGGATCGGCGAGTTGTGCGATGTCCCAGGTTTGCGGTCCCGCCGGGTCACCGGGTTTCCGTGCGGTTGGTTCTATTTCGAGCGGGTCGACCGCGTCGATGTCGTTCGTCTCCTCGCATACGCTCAGGGCTTCGCAACGATCCTCGGCGTCCTGGACGAGAACTGGTGAGAGCAGCGCAAGAACCGCGGCGGTGGGGGTCGAAATCCGGTCGTGCCAGCTGACCAGGTGATACGTGAGCAATCAGGCGGCTCGAGCGAGTGGGATCCAGTCGCTCGCGGTGTGTGGAGTCAGGGTACGAGACGCCCCTCCGACACGTTTCGCATAAGTCCTGGCCACAGCGTTTTGAACGTTGCGGCCGGGGCTTTGTTGTGTCGGAGCTGATGACGCCGTAGGCCTGTGACCTAGGGTTTTGTGGGGTGTCGGAGGGGTAGACCCTCAGGATTCCGTCCACTGCAGGGTAGCTACGAAACCCGTGGTCAGCGGGGGTGTCCTTGGGTGGGGGTGTCGTCTGCAAATGGATTTGCAGAAGTCGGAACCGTGATCGCTTGGCGTGTCCTCAGCACGAGTCACGAGGCCGCAGGCCGGATCTCGTCAGACTTGGCATTTGCACCGCACCAGAAGTGACGGGCGAGCTCGCGCGGTATGGGCGGTTCGAGCTCGACTTGGTCTTGGTGCTCGCCGATCGAAATGCCGGTTGTCGAGCGGGTCCCAATTCATTCCGCCGCCGTCGATACGCGTCCCGTCGACCGGGGTTCGGGCACCCTGCCGGTCAGTAGAGGCCGTCCCGGTAGTTCTGTTCGAGGTCGGCGGCGATCACGGGCACGAGGTTCTCGTCGCCCAGAAGTCCGCCGATCTGTTCGGCAATGGGGTGGCGGTCTGCCTCGGCGTCATCCGGTGCCGCCCAGAGCTTGGCGCGGATCATCGCCTTGCCGCAGTGGAAGAAGGCCTCCTCCACCTCGACGAGCGTCGCCATCAGCGCCGGCCTGCCCGAGACCGCGAGCCGATCCAGTAGTTCCGGATCACTCGTGAGGCGGGCCGTTCCATTGACCCGGTAGGTCTCGCGCTGCCCCGGGACCATGAAGATCAGCCCGATACGACCAGTCGCCAACACGTTTCGGGGCCCGAAGCCGAGCGCATTTCCCTTTCGTTCAGGGATCGCAAGCGTCGTCGCGTCGATCACGTGGACGAATCCGGGCGGGTCTCCCTTCGGAGACGCATCTAGCCGGCCGTCGGCATCGGATGTGGCGACCACGACGAATGGTGACCGTTCGATGAACTCTCGGGCCGTGTCGTCGATCTCTGTGCGCTGCTTCATCTTGACCCGCTCGTCGGGTGAGCCGATCAGGGCCTCCAGCTCGGCGTCGGTTGCCACTGCATGCGGGTCTGCGAGCGGTGTATGTACCATCCGGCAATCCTGCCACTATCTCGACCACTGAGCGACGGGTCGGGCGAGCCAGAGTTGCGCTCACCTTCCGGCCCTGGAGGATCGACCGGCCAGACGTTTGGCTCGGAGTCCCGCGAGCAACCTCGCACGTACCGCGGGCCGACTCGCTCAGGATCGGCACCTATGGGCTACGTGGCTGCCGAGGTAGAGCCTGAAGCCTCGGTAGAGGTAGTACCGGTTCGCGTGCGCATCGGTTCGTGTCAAGGTGTCTTGACAACATGTCTGTGATCGACTCAACCGCACTTCCCGGAGCGTCATTGGACGCGTTGCGCGAGCTCGCCCGCACCGAGGCGGAGCTCGACGACATCCGACGTCACCAAGTTGCTGAGGCTCGCAGGACCGGTGCGACGTGGGACCAGATCGGCGACGCACTAGGAATGAGCCGGCAGGGTGCGTGGGAGTATTCCGC